>JALZAW010000126.1 GCA_030948155.1 Candidatus Dormiibacterota bacterium
GCGCGCGAACGACTGCAGGAGAAGGAGGATGAGTTGCGCGCCAACGGCGACGTCCTCTACTGGGACAGCGACGCTAACCCGGCGCGAGCTCAGCTGGAGCGCGAGCTGGAGGCGAGCTGCTACATCATCACCTACATCGCCACGCCGGCGGCCACCCACCTACCCACGGTGGCACGCTACTACGACCTGAGTGACGTGATCCTCATCGAGAAGCCGTTGGGGGCGCCCCCTGAGGATTACCGGCGCTTCTTGGACGAGGCGCCCGGTGGCTGCGAGCTGGTGGCCGCCGACCACTATTACTTCAAGCTCGAGGTGCGTCTGCTGCAACTGCTCCTCACCGAGGAGCGGACGCTGCGCGACTTCCTGGACAACGTCGACGAGATCCGCATCGAGATCTTGGAGGCCCAGGCGCTGACGGGCGCCGCAGCCGACATCGGGGTCGTGGCCGATCTCATTCCACACGCGTTTGCCATCGTCTCCCTCTTCACGCCGATCGACCGCATCGAGCTCGATCCGGCGGCTCCGCTCCAGATCGGCCGCCACGAGCCACTCCAGGGGCAGCGCGAGACGTATGGGCGGATGAACGCGACCTTCCCCTATATGGGCCGCTCGGTGCGGCTGGTCATCGACGTCGGCAAGGGCGTTGAGGACGCCAAGTGGATCAAGCTCAGTGGCGAGCACCGGCTGAGTGGTCGGAGCCCCTTCTACAAGTTCGATTTCGCCCGGGGGGAGGCGATCGACGGTACGCAGTCAACAGTGAGAGCGGCGGTGCGCAAGATTCGCGAGCCGGGGGTCCCCGACAACGCCCATCTGAACATGCTCCGCCACGTCGTCGAGAAGCGACATCCGGCGGTAGGCATCCTCTCTATTAGGGAGGCAATCCGCGCCAATGTGCGCATCCGCGATCTGGAGGCGATGGCCGGCCAGCTATTGGAGCGGGACGAGTGGTCGCCTTACGCGCTCAACACGCGGCCGACTTTCGCTGGTGGTCCCGCCTTGAGAGAACCGGACGGCGCCGAGCCGGCCCGGGCCACGCCCCAGGAGCGAGCCCGAGCGCGAGCCTAGGTCGAGCAGCGCGCTCCGTTCAGTAGTCGTAACGCGCTTGGAGGATGACGTCATCCTCGCCGTCCAAGAGAGACGACGCGGAGCCGGCCGGCCAGGCCCAAGAGCGAGCCAGCAGCCGAGCTAAGCTGCCGCTCCCCGAGTAGTCGAAACGTTCCTTGGTGGAGGCATCTCATGATCTCGGGGACCGGACAAGCTAAGCTGTCCGCTCCCCGTTAGTGGCAAAGCCGAGTTGGGCAGGGGTCAGGCGGTTACTATCGTTCCGGTCTCCAGCCTGACGCCTCGCGCGAGACGATCCAGGCTGGTGATCACGGCGGCACGGCCGCCCTGCTCCACGAAGCGAATTGCCGCCTCGACCTTGGGCCCCATGCTGCCCGCCTGGAAGTGCCTTTGGTCAGCCAGACCCCGCAAGTCCGCGCTGCTGACCCTGCCCAGCGGCCGTTGCGAAGGTGTCCCGTAATGGATCAGCACGTGCTCGACGTCAGTGGCGATCTGCAGCTGGCTGGCGCCGATAGTGCGCGCCAGAAGCATCGCTGTCAGGTCCTTGTCGATCACGGCCTCCACCCCGCGCAAGCCGTCCTCGTGCCTGACGACCGGGATGCCGCCACCGCCTGCAGCCACGACAATGAAGCCGGCGTCGACGAGCCGGACCACGCTGTCGCGATCCACTATAGCGATGGGCTCGGGTGAGGGAACTACGCGCCGCCAGCCCTTGACCCCGAAATCTCGCCAGCTCTGGCCTTCCGCCGAGCGCAGGCGCGCCTCCGCTTCCGGCAGGTAGCGCCCGATCGGCTTGGTCGGCCTCTGGAACGCTGGATCTCCTGCCGCGACTTCGACTCGGCTGACGACAGCAACTACCGGCCACGAGAGCCGCCGGCGGGCCAGGGATTGCTCCAATGCGTTGGCGACCATGAAGCCGACGGTGGCCTGCGTCTGCGCCACGCACCAGTCCAGCGGCATTGCCGGCACGACATCTCGCGCCATCTCGTTCTTGACCAGCAGATTCCCGACCTGAGGGCCGTTGCCGTGGGTCAGGACCACGTGCCAGCCGTCGGCGACGAGTTCGGCCACCTGCTCCATTGCCCGCTCGACCGCCCGCTGCTGCGCCGGCGCGTCAGCCTCGCCGTGCTCCCCCAGCATCGCGTTACCACCGAGCGCGATCACCACGCGGTCGTCGTGCATGTGGATACCGGCTCAGTCCAGGAAGGCCACCGCCCGGCAGAAGGCCGCCTCACCGCCCTGAAAGCGCCAGGGGAAGCAGCCGAACTGGATCCTTTTGTCCAGCACCTGGT
Source organism: Candidatus Dormiibacterota bacterium (assembly GCA_030948155.1). GTDB lineage: Bacteria > Chloroflexota > Dormibacteria > Dormibacterales > Dormibacteraceae > Dormiibacter. The sequence continues at coordinate 2,355 of JALZAW010000126.1, forward strand.
CCAGGTCCCCGCCCAGATTCTCGATGTGGATGATGTCGTGCGGGAATAGAAGCGTGTGCATGATCTGGTAGTCCTGCTTGGGAAAGATCTCGAAGAGAGGCCGGCCGAGCTTGGCAGCGGCATCCTCCGCCTCGTCCGCGCGGAGGCGCTGGATGACTGTGTTCATGGGATGGTCGGCGCTGCCGGCGTCGACTGCAAGGTAACGCACGCGCCGCTCCAGCACCCACTCCGCGAACGACCGGGTCGGCCCAGGGTGGCGGATGAAGTACTTGGTCTCGTCCACGTTGCTCCGACCGTCAGCCCAGTTCTCCGGATAGTGCTTGTGGTAGCCGGTGTGGATGATCAGGATGTCCCCCGCTTCGATCCGCTGCCCGGTCTCTTGCTCCCAGCGCTCGAAGTGCTCGGGCCCGTAGAGGTCGTAGTCGCCCAGGCCCATCCGCTCCAGGTCGACGACGCAGGCGGGGCCGACGAGAAAGTCCAGCGGCAGGTCGCCGATGAACTTTCCCCCCGAATAGAAGTGGGCGGGCGCGTCCAGGTGGGTGCCGACATGGAGGGTGGAGGTGATCTCCTGGCCGCCCGCCTTGTCGAAGGCCAGCCTCTTCACCCACTTGATGCTGGGCCCGGAGTAGCTGGCGAAGGCGGGCGTGTGAACGGAGAAGTCCTGACTCAGGTCGACCAGCTTCATGGGCGGCTCCTTCTTGATGGAATTTATCGCTGCGGGCTGAGCATATGGCTCAGTCAGTTTGAATTGGGCGGCCGGCGTTCAGGGCGGCGCTCCGTCAGCGCAAGGTCCTCCTTGCCGGTCTCGAGGTGGCGTTTGCGAGGCACCCATCAAATCCCGTCAGTCGATGCGGTCCTGACCGGCCATCTCCGCGAAGCCCTTCAGCCACTCCTCGCTCCAGGTCAGCCGACCGGAGCGGAGATCATCGATCACTGAACGCACCCACTTGAGATCGGCCCGGGTGACCGTCCGCACATACTCCTCCTCGATCAGGAAGAGGCGCGGCAGCTCCAACACCGGGGTGACTGATTCCGCCAATCGCTCCTCCAGCATCCTGGCGCGAGCCTCCAACTGGCGCACCACAGCCTCCGGCTCCAAGAGCGGCAGGAACGACAGGGCGGCAGGGAAATCCGCAAAGCTTCTTTCGGCGGAGGACAACATGCCCAGCAGCCATTGCTGAAGGGCCTCGCGGCCGGCGTCGGTGATCTCGTAGACCGTGCGCTCCGGCCGACTCTCCTCCCGGTAGGTCTCTCGCACGTTGATCAGGCCGGCTCGGCGGAGGCCATTGATGGTTTGGTAGACGCTGTTGGGCCGGGCCACGTTGGCGATCCTGTCCTTGCCCCGAGCCTTGATGCGCTGCTGCATCCCGTAGGGATGGAGGGGCTCCTCGGCCACCAGCGCCAGGATGACCATCGCGAGAGGGGAGCGCGGGCGAGATCTCTCGGGCATCTTGGAAGCGTAACCGAAATAGTTGCCGAATGAATAGTCATAGGTTGTATAGTAGGATCATGACTAATGCGAGGAACTTAGAGTGACTGCGCCTCATCACAAGGTCGCCATCATCGGCGGCGGCACGGGCGGCCTGGCTCTGGCGCACGGACTCGTTCGCAACGGCATCGATGTCGCCGTTTTCGAGCGGGACCGCACGCGGAGCGATGGCCTCTATGGCTACCGGGTCGGCATCTCGCCAGATGGCAGCCGCGCGCTGTATGGCCTGTTGCCGGCTGGGCTCTACGCCACCTTTGTGGCCACAGCTGCCCGGCAGACGAAGAGTCTGAGCTTCTTGGACGAGAAACTGAGGGTGCTGCTCTCCGTGGGCGAGGCTGACGGCCTCCAGACCGGCGGCGACGACCCGATCGAGAGCGAGAAGTCAGTCAGCCGGATGACCTTGCGCCAGGTGTTGCTGACCGGCTTGGAAGAGGTCGTGCAGTTCGAGAAGACCTTCAGCCGTTACCAGGTGCGCGCCGACAACAGGGTGGAGGCGTTCTTCGAGGATGGCACCAGCGTCGTCGCCGATGTTCTGGTCGGCGCTGACGGAAGCAACTCGCGCGTGCGTAGCCAGCTTCTCCCCAGCGCTCAGCTGTCGGACACCGGAATCGTCGGGGTTACCGGCAAAGTCGCGCTCACCGACGAGGTCAAAAGTTTGCTCACGCCCGAACTCTGGAATGGAGTCGCTCTCATCTTCGCCGCCCGCGGTTACAGCCTCGTCTCGCACACCATGGAGTTCAAGTGGAACCAGCAGGGTCCCAAACAGGGCATCGGTCGGACGGAAGCCGAGTTGATCGAGAAGTGGCCGGGCCTGCTCTTCGACAACACGAGCGACTACTTCATGTGGGGCTTCGCAGGTAGCAAGAAGCGGCTGCCGGTGGATTTCATGCCAATGCGGGGAGCGGACCTGATCGAGCGCGTCCTTGAGCTGACTCCGCAGTGGCATCCGCATCTACGCCGCCTCTTCGAGCTGGCCGACCCGTCCGCCACGTTCCCGCTCTCCATTCGCACCGCAGCGCCGGTCGCTCCCTGGCCGACGGGGCCGGTGACCCTGATCGGCGATGCAATCCACACGATGACCCCCGGCCGCGGCGTGGGCGCCAACACGGCATTGCTCGACGCCCTCCTCCTTCACCAGCAACTGGTCCAGGCTTGTGAAGGACGCGTTTCCCAGCGCGACGCGGTCGCGGCCTATGAACGCGCCATGCTCCAGTATGGCTTTGAGGCGGTGCGCGAATCGCTGAAGCAGATGACCGACGACGGGCCCCTTCATCACCCTGTCTGGGGAGGGCTGACCCTGAGGGGAATGAGGGGCGCGTTCAGAGTCATGAACAGTGTGCCGGCCATGAGGCGTCGTCTGGCGCAGAGTGAAACCCGACTGCGCGATCGCAAGCGCCACCCGGCCCTGGCAGCGGTGGGGGCGTGATGAAAGCGAAAGACCGTTTCAACAATCAGCCCCCAGATCCGGCTGGGAGAATCACACAACCGGCAGCGTCGCTTCCAAGGATGGCACGACCATCGGCTACCACCAGCTGGGGCAGGGCCCTGCGCTGATGCTGATGCATGGCGCCATGGAGTCAGCCCAGAGCCACCTGGAACTCGCTCAGGCGCTGGCGGCCGATTTCACCGTCTACGTGCCGGACCGCCGTGGCCGCGGCCTGAGCGGTCCGCATGGCGATGATTACGGCATCCGGAAGGAGGTCGAAGATCTGGACGCTCTTCTTACGGAGACGGGTGCGCGCAATATCTTCGGCGTCAGCTCGGGCGGCCTGATCTCGCTGCGGGCGGCAGCTTCCCTACCCACCATTCACCGAATCGCCTTATTCGAACCACCACTGTCCATCAATGGCTCGGCGCCAACTGCCTGGCTGGGGCGGTATGACCAAGAGATGGCCAAGGGTAAGTTGGCCTCAGCGCTAGTCACAGGCATGAAAGGAGCGCAGATGGGTCCACCGATATTCAACTTCGTTCCCCGCCCGCTGCTCCAGCTGCTTACGAGAGTGGCGATGGCAGCCGAGGATAGGAACGCGAGGGCCGGCACGGTGCCGATGCAGGCGCTGGCTCCGACGCTGCATTATGACGGCCGGGTAGTCCTTGAGATGGGCGGCACGCTGGAAGGCTTCAGCGCTTTACGTGCGGAGGTGCTCTTGCTCGGCGGCAGCCGGAGCCCTGCCTACTTGAAAGTTGCCCTTGACGCATTGGAGAGCGTGTTGCCTCATGTCCAGCGGGTGGAATTGGCAGGGCTCAATCATGGAGCCTCAGGCAATCGGAATCGAGGCGGCCAGCCCGAACGGGTGGCGCAAGAACTGCGCCGATTCTTTTCGCGGCCGTAAAAAGTCGCCCGTGTCTGCGCCCCGCATTGACGTAAGGGTCAACCGTTTGGCGGAAGACAACCCTCAGCGCGCGGACCAGGCGGCGTGCACCCGCTTCTGCGCGGTGTTCAGTGAGCGACCCGTGACCACCTCACCGGTCTCTACGTAGCGCTCATGGTTGAACTCGAGCCGCTCGGGCTCGTAGAGGTAGTTCACCATCACGCCACAGGAGCCGCGGCCTCCCTCGGATAGATCAGCGTCGACATTGATCTGTTCCAGGCGCGCGCCGTTCGCAAGATGGAAATGGGCCACCGGGTCGGCCGCGCTGCGGCCGCTCCGACGCTGACGGGTCAAATACGCGAGGGCCAGCCGCTCCAGCACTTTGTTCACCCGTTCCGGGCGCGGTGCCGGCGCGGTGAGCAACTCTCGCAGTGTGCTTCCCTGGGCGGCCGCCAATCGGTTCAGCTCGTCGGCCTGATCACCGATGAGTGCTCTGAGGCGGGCGTCCGTGAAGCCGTCAGAATCTTCCTCGTCCACCAAGCTCGCTGCCAATCCGGGAACCGGCGAGAGCGTAGCGAACGTCTTGAGCCCCGGCAGCGCAGCTGAGAGCTCGGTCACCACCTGCTTGATCAGGAAGTTGCCGAAGGAGATGCCGCGCAGGCCCTTCTGGCAGTTGCTGATCGAGTAGAAGGTCGCGGTGTCAGCGTTCTTGGTCGAGCCGACATTGCGGCGCGCGTCGATCACCGGACCGATGGCTGTAGCCAGGCCGTGACTCAGAGCCACCTCGACGAAGATAAGCGGCTCGCCCGGCAGGGCCGGGTGGAAGAAGGCGTAGCAACGGCGATCCTCGGCAAGCCGGAGGCGAAGGTCGGCCCAGCCCTGAATCGCGTGCACCGCCTCGTACTCGATAAGCCTCTCGAGAATTGCTGCCGGTGTTTCCCAACTGATCTCCTGTAACTGCAGGAAGCCGCGATTGAACCACGAGCTGAGCAGATGGCGTAGATCGAAGTCGAGCGCATCCAGATCAGGGTCCGGATTGAGCC
>JALZAW010000127.1 GCA_030948155.1 Candidatus Dormiibacterota bacterium
GGCGCCGGCAGCTCGCCGGCCCAGGCCGCCGCGGGACCACTGGGCGGCTCGGCGGGCGCCGCCGGCGCCCCGCGGTCGAGCTCGGCCATGTCCTCGACGGGCACCTCGACGCTGACCTCCAGCGTCTTGCGGGCGCTCGATTCCACTATGTCGACCTCGCGGCCTGTGCCCGCGAGGAAGCTACCTATCTCCGCCAAGGGCCGCTGCGTGGCGGAGAGGCCTATCCGCTGCGGCTGCTCGGCGGTGATCTGGCACAGCCGTTCCAGAGAGAGCGCCAGGTGTGCTCCGCGTTTGTTCCCGGCCAGCGAGTGGATCTCGTCGAGGATCACCCAGCGGACGCCGCTCAACACCTCCCGTGCCGCGCTGGTCAGCATCAGAAAGAGCGATTCGGGCGTGGTGATCAGCACGTCCGGCGGCGTCCGCGAGATGAGCCGGCGCTCCTCGGCGGGCGTGTCGCCGCTCCGCACCGCCACCTCGATCTGCGGCGCCGGCAGGCCGAGGCGCTCAGCTTGGAGCTGAAGGCCGACGAGAGGTGCTCGAAGGTTCCGCTGGACGTCCACCGCCAGAGCCTTGAGGGGCGACACGTAGAGGACTCGGCAGCGCTGCTTGACGGCGGGCCGCGGCTCCACGGCCAGTCGGTCAAGACACCAGAGAAAGGCGGCCAGGGTCTTGCCGCTGCCGGTGGGTGCTGTCATCAGCGTGTGACGGCCGGAGGCGACAGCCTGCCAGCCGCGCTCCTGCACCTCGGTCGGCGCCTCGAAAGAGGCCCGGAACCAACTGGCGGCCAGCGGCGAAAAGAGGTCGAGCGAGGAGCCCATGACTTAGAACGTTAGTTCGTCGCGAGATCCGAGGTTCGCCACCTTGCTTCCCACACCCCGCACAGCTGTCAGTGAGGTCGGGATTGCAGTTGGCGGAGCAGCTTCTGCTCCCGCGTAGGGCCCTATGATCCAAGCACCAGCTGACGGCGGCCATCCAGCACCAACGGGGAGCAGTGCAAATGAGCGCGTTGACGAGTCAGGCCGACATCCTGCCGGTGGCTTCCCGCACAATCCGAAAACTGCGGCGGCGGATCATCCCTTACATCTTTCTGCTCTACGTCATCGCTTATCTGGACCGGGTCAATGTCAGCTATGCGCAGCTCAACATGGGCAAGTCGTTGGGCATCGCCGCGGCAGCCTTCGGCCTGGTTTCGGGCATCTTCTTCATCGGCTACTTCCTCTTCGAGATCCCGAGCAACGCCATCCTCTATCGCGTCGGCGCGAGGAAATGGATAGCCCGGATCCTCGTCAGCTGGGGTGCGGTGGCGATGGCCACCGGCTTCGTCCAAAGCCTGAACCACCTGCTGATTGCTCGCTTCGTTCTGGGGCTGGCCGAAGCGGGCTTCTTCCCCGGCATGGTGCTCTACATCACCCTCTGGTTCCCCGCCAAAGAGCAGGCGCGGGCCTTCTCCCAATTCATGGTCGCTCAGGTGGTCGCCTACATCATCGGGGCGCCCACCGGCGGCTGGATCTTGGACCACGTCCACGTGGGCGGTCTGGAGAGCTGGCGCTGGGTGTTCATCCTGCAGGGCCTGCCGGCGGTGATCTTCGGGGTGGTGACATTCTTCTACCTGACTGACAGGCCTCGCGACGCCCGCTGGCTGACTGACGAAGAGCGCGGCTGGCTGGAGGATCAGCTGGCGCGCGAAAGGGCAGAGAAGCAGAGCCGGCACAAACTGGGGGAGTGGCAGACGCTGCTCAGCCCCCGGATCCTTCACTTGACGGCCATCTATCTCTGCATAGTGCTGGGCATCTACGGCCTCAACTTCTTCCTGCCCCAGATCGTGAAGGGCCTGTCCACGTCGTACTCGAACACCACGGTGGGCTTCCTGGTGGCCATCCCGTTCGTGATCGGCGGCATCGCCATGCTCGTCAACGGCTGGCACTCGGACAGGACATTGGAGCGCAAGTTCCACGTCATTGTTTGCACGGTGACGGCGGCGGCAGGGCTGTTCCTGATCCCGTTCTTCCGGCACGACCCGCTGCTGGCGATCGTGCTGCTCTGCGTCGTGAGCATCGGCAACTTCGGCTACATCTCTGCTTTTTGGGCCCTGCCCCAGTTGGTGCTGACCGAGGCGGCCGCCGCCACAGGCATTGCCCTGATCAACTCGGTAGGAAACCTGGGCGGCTTCATCGGGCCCTACATCGTCGGCGCCAAGGCGACCGAGAGCAACGTTACTCAGGGCCTGTACCTGCTGGCCGCATCGTTCCTGGTTGCCACCGTACTGCTGGTGTTGCTGCCCACCGAGAAGGTGAAGTCCGCGGAATCACCGGCGGCCGCCCCCGGACCTGTCGGGGGCTGAGCCGCCTGAGAGCGCTCGGCGTTCTGCTGCGTTGAGCGCCGGCTGCGGAAACAGCCGGCCGTAACCCTTTCCCGGTCCTGGACGTTTGCCCGCTGGTGGTAAACGCTCTGGTCCTGCATCTGCTTCGGCTCGCGTTCCTGCCCATTGATGCCATGGGCATCCCGCGCTCCCGGCTGGCGATCAGGCGTTTGACCTTTCGCCTGCGGAACCGAGTTCACATCCACGGCAACAACTAGTTCGAGCGGCCTCGGCCAATCGGGTTTAGCCTGTTCCAGGCGAGAACTTGATAATCCTGCTATAACTAAAGAGATGATTCGACGGACCCGATCGAACGAGCCCAAGGCGGCCCTTGCGGCTCTCGCCCAAAGGCTGAGACTGGCTCGGCGAAGACGCCTTCTGCGGCGCGCCCGGACACTGCTGGGCTTCGGCCTCTGGACGGTCGGCGCCGGCCTCCTGCTCGCGCTCATGACAGCGGCCGCCCTGGCTCGCTGACCGCTCGACAGCTAGCGATCCGTCCGCCGCACGACTCGCAGCAGGGTTGGGCGTAGCGTCAACGCCGTGACGAACCGGCTTTCGCCCAACGGGGCAGAGCGCCGCATCAGCTTCGGCGACCAGGAGGCCTTCGTGGTCCAGGCCGGGGGCGCCCTGCGTGACTATCGCGTTGGAGGCCACTCCTATCTGGATCACTTCGGCCCTGACGAGATGAGCAGCGCGGCTCGCGGCCACATCCTGATGCCCTGGCCCAACCGGCTCCGCGGCGGCAGATACACGTTTGAGGGAAAGCCGCATCAGCTGCCACTATCCGAGCCGGACAAGCGAACTGCGCTGCACGGACTGGTCCGCTGGGATACCTGGCAACTACTGGACGCCGAGCCCGCCTCGATCTCAGTCAGACATCAGCTGCTGCCTCGCGACGGCTATCCCTTCAGCCTGGCCACGACTGTGACCTACTCACTTGTCAGCCTGGGTCTGACAGTCGCGAGCGAGGTGCTCAACAAGGGGAACGCCGCGCTGCCCTTCGGGGCCGGCTTCCATCCCTATTTCCGGGTGGCGGCGCCGCCGGTCGACGGTTGGACGCTGGAGATTCCAGCTGAGCGGCGGCACCTGCTGGACGGGCAGGGCATTCCGACCGGTATCGAGGAGGACCTGGCTGGCGGCGACTTCGACTTCCGCCGCCCGCGCCTGATCGGCACCCTGAAACTGGACACAGCCTTCACGGCGCTCAGCCGGGACGATGATGGCCTGGCGCGGGCGCGTCTAAGCGCCTCGGACGGCGGTCAGCTGACTGTCTGGATGGATGCCGCCTTCACCGACATCATGGTCTTCAGCGGTGACGTGCTGCCGCACCCGGAGCAGCGCCGCCGGTCGCTCGCCATTGAACCCATGACCTGCGCCCCGAACGCACTGCAGCAGGGGACGACGCGCACCCTGCAGCCGGGTGAGAGCTGGGTCTTCCGCTGGGGTGTCGAGCCCGGTAGGGTGAGCTCATGACCAGCGATCGCGACGGGCTCTCGCCTTCGGTCGGCGATCATGTTCCCGATCGATCGGCGCCGCGTGAAGGCGAACAGGAAGAGCGGGAGCTGACCGAGTACGAACCCGCACCCGAGCGCGAAGAGACGCCCTAGCGCTGTTGGCTCTCGTCCGGGGTCCCCGGGCCGCTTTCTGGCGGCGCCGCGGCCAGCCAGCTTGGCACCCCGCCCGAAACCCTGCCCGGCGTCGTCTGGCTCTTGATCAGATACTCGAGCGCACCCAGCTTCAGACCCCGCTCCACCAGTTCCTCCTCGCCGTAGTTGGAGAGGACCACGACCGGCAGGTGCTTGGTGCGCTCGTCCCTCCGGAGCGCCTGCAGCACTTCGAAGCCATCCATCTTCGGTAGGCGCACGTCGAGGAAGATCAGGTCGGGTGGATCGGCTTGGGCCGAGCGCACAGCCGACTCGCCGTCGGAGATCACCTGGACCAGATAGCCATCCAGTTCGAGCTTCAGCTTGTACATCTCGGCGACCGCTTCGTCGTCCTCCACCAGGAGGACCCTGACCTCCTCCGGCACAGCACCTGTGTCATCCGACTCCACGCCCAGCTCCTTTGATGATCGAACCTCCAACAAAGCAAACCTGATAGTGAGGCATCAGCTTTCTCACTGGGATCATAACCAGGAAAGCTGCGGATCGTCAGTCGAAAAGAAACATGAGCACGGCTGGCCAGCCCGCCTCGGTTAACCTGACCCGGTGGAGTCAATGCCAGAGCGTTCAGGGGAGGCGGTCGATGCCGGGTTTCACGCCTGATCCTGAGGCCGGGTTGGCTGTGGTAGCGGCAGATCGCGCGCACGTCTTCCACTCCTGGTCCGCCCAGGCCAAGTTGGATCCACTGCCGATCGCGGGCGGCCAGGGTTCCTGGTTCTGGGACTACGCGGGCAAGCGCTACCTTGACTTCTCCTCCCAGCTGGTCAACCTCAACATCGGACATCAGCACCCCAAACTGGTGGCTGCAATTCAGGAGCAGGCCGCCAAGCTCTGCACCGTCGCTCCGGCCTTCGCCAACGAGGCGCGCTCGGAGGCAGCCAGACTGATCGCCGAGCTGGCGCCCGGCGCCCTGAACCATATCTTCTTCACGAACGGCGGCGCCGAGGCGAACGAGAACGCGCTGCGCCTGGCGCGCCTCCACACCGGCCGGAGCAAGGTGTTGGCCGCGTACCGTAGCTACCATGGCGCCACGGCGGCGGCCATCAGCCTGACTGGTGATCCCCGGCGGTGGGCCAACGAACCCGGAATCCCGGGGGTCGTCCGCTACTGGGGACCCTTCGCCTATCGCTCCCCCTTTCACGCCAGTAGTGAGGATGAGGAGTCGGAGCGCGCGCTGCAGCACCTGCGCGACGTGATAGCGTTCGAGGGCCCGGAGAGCTTCGCCGCTCTGATCCTGGAGACGGTGGTGGGCACCAACGGCATCCTGGTCCCGCCGCCTGGCTATCTGGCCGGAGTCCGGGACATCTGTGACGAGTTCGGCATGGTCCTGATCGCGGACGAGGTAATGGCGGGTTTCGGCCGCTGCGGCGAGTGGTTCGCAGTCGATCACTGGCGGGTGACACCTGATCTGATCACCTTCGCGAAGGGCGTCAACTCGGGCTATGTGCCGCTCGGCGGCGTCATCATCTCCGACGCCATAGCCGCCACCTTCTCCGATCGCGCCTATCCCGGGGGCCTCACGTACTCAGGGCATCCGCTGGCCTGTGGCGCGGCCGTCGCCTCGATCAGCATCTTCCGAGAGGAGGGAATCGTGGACCACGCGCGCGACTTGGGCGAGGAGGTGATCGGCCCTGAGCTGCGAGCACTGGCCGAGCGCCATCCGTCGATCGGTGAAGTGCGGGGGCTGGGCGTCTTCTGGGCGCTGGAGTTGGTGCGGGACCGGAGGACACGAGAGCCGCTGGTTCCGTACAACGCGACCGGCGCCGCCGCCCTGCCCATGAGCGAGCTGGCGGCAGCCTGCAAAGAGCGGGGACTCTATCCCTTTATCCACTTCAACCGGATGCACGTGGTGCCGCCGTGCACCATCAGCGTCGCGGAGGTGAGGCAGGGGCTGGAGATCATCGACGAGGCGCTGGCGGTGGCCGACCGCCACTACACGGGCGAGTAGCAGGAGGAGTGAGATGGCTGTGAAGACCGAGACGGAGTTGCGCGGCATTCACGAGGCGATGCTGATAGACGGCGAGTGGCTCGCAGCGGTCGCCGGCGAGGAGCTGCAGGTCATGAACCCCGCCCGCCACCGGGAGCTGATCGCCCGGGTGCCGCGAGCCCGCGAGGCGGACGTCGACCTGGCAGTCCGCTCCTCGCAGCGAGCTTTCCCCGGCTGGCGCTCGACTGCGCCGCTGGCGCGCGGCAATGCGCTGGTTCAAATCGCCGAGGCTCTGGCCGAGCGAAGTGAGGAGATGGCCCGGCTCATCGCGAGCGAGACTGGTAACGCCATCCGGACCCAGTCGCGGCCGGAAGCGAGGACCGCAGCCGACATCTTCCGCTATTTCGGCGGCGTGGCCGGGGAGCTCAAGGGCGACACAATTCCCCTCGGTGAGAACTACGTCAGCTACACGGTCCGGGAGCCGTGGGGCGTGGTGGCCGGAATAGTGCCCTGGAACTCGCCGGTCCAGCTGAGCGCGCTCAAGATCGCCATGGCGCTGGCCGCCGGCAACACCCTCGTCTTGAAGGCTGCGGAGGACGCCCCGCTGGGCGTGCTGTTCATGGCCGAGCTGTGCCGGGACCACCTGCCGCCAGGTGTGCTGAACGTCATCACTGGCTACGGAGAGGAGTGCGGTGCGGCTCTTGCCAACCATCCTGGCATCGCCAAGCTGTCCTTCACCGGCTCCACCGAGGTGGGGAAGTCGATCATGAGGGCGGCGGCAAATCGGATTCTGCCGGTCTCCCTCGAGCTCGGCGGCAAGAGTCCGGCAATCGTGTTTCCTGACTCCGATGACGACAAGACGGCAGCAGGCGTCATGCAGGGTATGCGCTTCACGCGCCAGGGCCAGTCCTGCACCGCCGGCTCCCGGCTCTTCGTGCACGAGTCGATCTTCGATTCCTTCCTCGACCGCCTGATCAGCCGGCTGAAGGAGTTGAAGATCGGCTCGCCGCTGGCCGAGGAGACCGACATGGGCGCGATCATCAACGAAAAGCAGTTCAAGAAGGTCTGCCAGTACATCGAAGAGGGAATCGACAGCAAGGGATCGGAGCTGCTGCTGGGCGGCCCGCCGCCGAAAGAGGGAGCGCTGGCCGAAGGCAACTTCGTTCAGCCCACTGTCTTCAAGAGCAGAAGTAACGACTGGCGGCTGGCCCGAG
>JALZAW010000128.1 GCA_030948155.1 Candidatus Dormiibacterota bacterium
CGGGCCTCCTGGAAGAGGCGGGCGAGGACCGGGCCGGGCAACCCCGCTACCGCTTTCACAGCCTGGTCCGCGCCTTCGCTCGAGAGTGCCTGTTGTCGACTGAGCCGGCAGGCGGTCGGAAGGCGGCGCTCGTGCGCGCGCTCACAGCGCAGCTCAGCCTCGCCGAGCTGGCACGGAGCATGGTCGCACCGGGCGACGCCAAAGAGGCACCATCCCAGGCCACACCGCGCTGGCAGCCGGACAGCCAATCGATCGTTGAGCAGGTTGAGGGCAATGCCCTGGAGTGGCTGGAAGCCGAACGAACGAATCTGATCGTCGCAACCCGGCAAGCCAGTCAGGCAGACCTGCCCGACCTGGCATGGGAGCTGGCGTGCGTCCTCCCCACGTTCCTCGCGCTTCGTGGCTACTGGCAGGACTGGCGGGCGACCAAGGAGCTGGCGCTGGAGGCGAACCGAAGGGCCGGCAACCAGCGGGGTGAAGCGCACATGCTCTGGAGCCTTGGCGAGTCCCTGCTTGGACTCCGTGACATTGTCGGCGCGCGAAACTACTTCAGCCAGAGCCTGGCTCTCTATCGCGACATCTCCGACTCGCACGGTGAGCGCCATACGCTTCTGGCGCTCGGCTTCGTCGAGATGTTCGCCGGCAATCTGGAGGTCGCCTTCGAGCGCCTGGACACCTGCCGGTTGCTCTGCGCAGAGGCGGGCGAGCGCCATAGCGAAGCGGTCGCCCTGACTGGGCTGGCCGGCATTCAAAGGTCACGGGCCGACAACGTGGAGGCCGCCGCTCGTTTGAGACGCTCGCTGGGGGTCTTCCAGGAAGACCGCGACCGCTACTGGGAGGCCACCGTGCTCCGCCTGCTCGGTGAGGTCCACATGGCCGACGGCCTCGGACATGAGGCTGCCATCTGTTTCGAACAGGCGCTGAAGATCTTCCGCGACTTCGGCGACCGTTACCTCGAGGCACGCGTCCTCTACTCAATGGCCGAGCTGCAGCTGGCGGCCGGTCGCGGTCAGGACGCGGCCGCCCATCTCGAGTCCTGTGTGGCCATCTATCACGAGCTGAACCTTGGGCACTGGCAGGCCCGGGCACTGAAACGTCTTCACGACGCCCACCGCTCGCTCACACGAGCCTGACCTGCGTCACTCCGGCCTGATGTAGCGAGGCGCCGGGCGCCAGCACATCTCCAGTGGAACTCCAGCGGCCACCGCTAGGGTTCGGTCGTTCTTGTCCCGGCCGGTCAGGGATCGGCTCACTCAAGGAGGTGGCCATGTCGAGGAGATCTGCGCCGTGGGCGGCGGTCGTTCTCGGTGCTGGCCTGGCGGTCGCCGCCGGGCTGCAGCCAGGGGCTGCGTTCGCAACTGGCGATTCGACCAGTTGGGTGGCTTATGGTCCCCCCCAGCCCGGCAGTACAGTCCAAGTTGTGCAGGGTACGGCCGACGGCCAGGGTGGCTGCGTTCTCGACCTCGCGGCCGCGCTATCACCCAGTGAGACTGCTGCGCGAGCCGACGAGGTGGCCTTCAACGAGACCACCTGCCAGTCGCGGGTCGCCATCACGCGGGGCGGCGCGGTCGCCCCTGATCCTCCGGATCCGTCGGGCGCGTCCAGCAGCTCGTCTGGTCCCGTTGCTCCGGCGTCTTCAACCGCGCCGCCGCCGCGGCCAGCTGCACCTTCCGTCACTTCCGCCGGCTACTACAAGTCCTGGTACGAAGACCCGGTGGGCATCGTGGTCAACTCGGTGATGGACTCGACGAAGTGGAGATGGAACCGGGTCTGCGCGACCGGCATCTACGGGAGCTGGCGGTACACGTGGCATTCATCCACCGGCTGGTCGCTGGGAGCGAACAACGCGCAGAACTACTACACCTGCAATCGGACGACCGTCAGCTCCTACGCCCACTTCCACAACCGTCCCTTCTGCGCCTTCATTGCCACTGACACGTACTACAATCGCAACAACGTCCACGGCCGCTACGACGGCTACCTGCTCGGCGACGTCAACGCCCGCAAGACGGGACCGTGCAGCCACCTGCTCTCCTTCCATGCTTCACTGCGCCGGACGCAGAACTGATGGTCGAGTGAATGTGCTCGAAGGACGCCATATCGCGTCGAATACGGCACCGACCATCCGTAGACGTTTGATGCGACTATCCTGGCGCCACATCCTGCTTCCGTTCGCTGCGGCGTCAGCCCTTGTGCTGGCCGGAACGTCGCCGGTCTGGGCGGCGGGTTCGCCTGTTGCGGGCTCGGCGAGCATCGTTCGCGGCGCGTGCGATCGCGAAGTATGTGAATACCTGGTCGTCACGCCTCCGCCCGTGCTGAAGGTTCACGTTACCGCGACGCCGCCCGGCCCACGCTGCGGCCGCTTCCTGGTGGCTATCAGGGCTGGGGGCAGGATCATCAATAATGCGAGCGGTGTAATCTGCTCGCGCCGACCCGCAGCGGACTTTACCGTCCACTCCCGACTACCACACGGTACAGTCGCGGCGCGGTTCGTATCGCAGCCTCCGACACCCGGCCAACCGATTCTTCGCTTCTGACGAGGATAGATAGCGGCGCGTCAGCCGCAGCGCAAGTCGAGCATCAGTGGAGGGGCCGCCCGTCAGGTCGACGGCCCCTCCGCCTGTCGACGCGATGGATCGGCCTAGCGCGATCGAACGCGGGTTGCCAGGGCCGTCGCGGCCGGCAATTGTCATTCGACGGAGTCCGGCAGCCTCTCCACGAGGCCGAACGACCATCTCAACCAGACAGTGGACTCTGAATCCCAGCCGTCGAGTTGAGCTCGCCGTCCGCCCGCGTCAACAACGACCCTCTGTGTCGTCAACAGTCCACCGATCGACAGGTGAACACCGTCCCAGTCGCGAGCCACGGCCTGCCAATCCGGCAGCAGCCGACCCTCGCGGGTCTCCCCTGGGTACCGCAGGCAGAGTGCACGCCAGTCGTCCGGACCATGGACCTCGAAGACCCGAGCGGATGGAAGGGCTTCCAGCCGCCACAGCCGGTATGGCGGCGGCCGCCCGTCCTCCCCGATGCGAAGGTAGAGGCTCCAGCCCCCTGGCATGGAGCCAACGGCGGTGGCGGTCCACAGCGCTGCCCGCGGCTTGGGGGTGTCGCCACCAAACGGACTCAGGTTGGCCGCAAACCGCGATGGATCGGGGGTCTCCGTCGAGTTGGCCGGCGAGACCCATACCTGCTGTGTTCTCTTGATGTCCGCGAACCAGCTCTCGGCGGCCGGCGAGCTGACCAACCGATGGGCGTCTTCCCGCAGCGTCGGAGCCCTTGTGGCCAGTGCTGTGACGCGGTCGCGATAGTCGTCGGAATAGGGGATCAGGTCGACCACGCACTTCAGGACGAGCTCATAGAGGACGGCGGGATCAGCTTCGCAGGCATCGCTGTCAGTCTCCAGCACATCGAATGGCAACTCGAGTCGACTGAGCCCTCGACGTCCCTGCCGTCCCGACGCGACGCTGGCGACCACGTACGTCCCCAAGGGGGAGTTCAAAAGCGCCGCAACCTGGGCTTGCCGGTGGACACCATGCGTCACTGGTCGAGGCTACGTCACTGATTGGCCGGCTCCACCGCATGCGTTGCCATCACAATCCTCAGCGAAGGGAGTCAGCGGGACGATGAGGGGGAACGGCTGGCTGTGGCTGGCAGCTCTGGAGCTGCTGCTGATGCTCTCGTTTGGCGTCACAGCCCTGCTGGCGCTGCGCCGGCGCCGGCGCGGTGCGGAGGTCCCGGAGCAGGTCACGGGGACCTTCGAAGACCGGCTAGCCACGCTCCTACCCCGGCGGCTGGCCAGGCTCCTGCTGTTCGAGGCTCACGGCTGGCGCGCGCTGGTGGAGCTGCCCGCCCGATGGCAGCGGCCGGCCGCGCGCACGGAGTTTCCGTACGCCTCCGGCCTCCGCGTGCTCATGGCCGTGCTGCTGGGCTTGACGCTGGTTGAGCTTCCGGTCTTCGCCCTGCTCGCCGCCCTGCTGCTTCCCTGGCTGGCGGCCAGGGTCGGGCTGCTGGTGCTCGGGCTCTACGCTGTCTGGTTCATGGCCTCCTCGTGGGCCGGCATGGTGACCAGCCCACATGTGGTCCGGGATGGCAGGCTGCTCCTTCGCGCCGGACTTCTCGCCGGCATCGTGATTCCGTTGCAGGACATCGCCGCTGTGCAGCCACGGCGTCAGACCTGGAGTGCGCTGTTGGGCCCGCTGCTGAACGATGGCGTTGCGGCATTCCCGGTCAATGGATCCACGGAGCTCGAGCTGCACCTGCGCCGCCCGGCAATCCTCTGGCGGCTGCTGGGACGCGACGAGCCGGTCGAACGCGTGCACGTACACGCCGATGATCCCGACCGCATGCTGGAGATCCTGCGCCGTCACCTGTGCCCGGACGAGAGGAGCAGTCCTCCCCCCACGCCGCGGACAGGCTGAACCTGGGCCCAGAGGGATTGCTCCTGCAGAAAGAGACCGTCCTGAAAACGGGACCTGGCTCCTGGGGCTGAGGCCGACGAAAGTCTCTCCGCGTGGAGAGGTCTGACCCCTGATCCCGGTCTCGGGAATGACCGTCGAGCCCACGGTGACGTAGATCTATGTTCGAGGGCCATCGCTCTCGTCAGCGGGACGGAGGCCGGCTGCGCTCCGCCGCCCGTGCTGCGGGCGACGAGCCTCGCCAGAGCGACGCTCACTATCAGCCACCTGTTCACGGGCCAGCAAGGTTAATCGTGCCACCGACCTCGGGTGTTCCCCGGCGGGTCAAGCCAGCGGGTAGCCGCAGCGGAACGTGTTCGCAGGGTCGTAACGCTGTTTCAAGGCCAGGAGGCGGTCACGGTCCTCGGGATTCCAGGCGAGGCCTGGAGCGAGGTCGCCGAGCGTGGGATTGACGAAGTTGACGGGCACCAATCCGGTCGACCAGGGAGCGAGAGCGTCAGCGACAGCCTTACCCGCAAGAGGTACGGCCTCGCGCAGCGGCGGTGGCATCCCACCGATGACTTCGAAGAGCCAGGGCGCACCGCGTCCACCGACGCAGTTGTCGCCGCCGCGATCTGCGGCGCCGGCGATATGGCGGACACCGATGAGGGTGAGCGGGATCTCGGACTGCGGTCCCGCAGCCGCGAGCAGCGCGTCCACGGTCTCGGCGCCGAGCGTGTGGAGGAATCGACCGGTCTCCCAGTAGGGCATGGGATCCGGAGGATCTCGATGAATGGAGTCGACGGCGGCAAAGGGCATGTCGCCCGCGTCGTCGACGATCGCTGGGGCGACGGCACGCATGGGTGCCAGCAACCGCTCGCCCTGCTCGGCGCTGCCGAGGTGGGCGATGGTCAGCTGCACGGTCAGTCGCCCGCGGAGGGGCTCGGCGACCATCTCCAGGTCCGGCAGGCGGAGCAGGGTGAACGAGGTGGTCGTCCGCTCCGGCAAGCTGGGCGCCCAGGCCTGGTAGGCGTGCAGCACGGCTGCGGCGTCGTCGCCGGAGAAGTAGATGCCTCCACCGTAGAGGCGCGCCACGGGCATCAGGTCGAACTCCATCGCGGTCACGATGCCCAGGTTGTCCTTGCCGCCGAGCATCCCCCAGAAGAGGTCCGGCGCCTCGACGGCGTTGATCGGTCGCAGTTCGCCGTCCGCGGTCACCACGTCCATGCTGCGGACGTGGTCCGCGGCATACCCGTAGGGGCGCACCAGCGGGCCAATGCCACCCCCGACCGTGTAGCCCACCACGCCGACGCTCGACGAGGACCCGCTGAGCGTGGCCAGGCCGTGGGGCACCGCGGCGTCTATGACGTCTCTCCACCGCGCGCCGGCACCCACCCGAGCCCGCCGGTTTGCCGGGTCGATCGTGACCTCGTCGAGCCGGCGGGTGGTGATCATCACCGCGCCCTCATCCCGAGAGCTGCCGTGGCCGGTGACCTGCACCGCGACCGGCAAGCCCCGCTCGGATGCGAAGCGCACGGCTGCAGCCACGTCCGCCTGGTCGGCGGCGCCCACCACCACCCCCGGCCGGTGCTTGGCGGCGAGGTTTTGGCCGCTGGCTTCGGCGGAGACCTCACCGTCCCCCTCCTGCAGCACCGGGCCCTTCACCTGGCGGCGAAGAGCCTCGACCCCGATCTCGCCGGCGATCGGCTCGCTCATCTCTGAATCTCCGTTCCTCTGGTCGATGGATCGAGAGGTGGCTTCATTCGTCCCCCGTTCAGTCTTGTGATGGCCTCGTCGAGCTTCAGCCCACTCGGCGCCTGCAGTCCCAGAATTGCCCGCAGCTCGGCTGCGGATCGCTTCAGACCTTCCCGGCTGCGGCCCGGGCTGCCGAGCAAAGCCTCCACCTCGCCGAGACCGGCGTCAGTGGTGATGCCCTTCTCGTTCAGAGCCCATCTGCCCTGCTCGGCCAGTCGCGCCTGCGCCGCCGCGATTGCCGCGCGTGTCAGCAGTCCGACGCAGTACGTCACGTCACCGCGAGCGGCCGCCGTGTCGGCGTTCGCGAGCGCAAACGCGGCATGTCCATACCAGCGAGCAGGAGCCGTGGACTTCAGAGCTTCCGGAAACGTCGGTTTCGGAAGCTCCCCACGCAGTACCTTGGAGACGGCCAGCTCGCCGGCCAGGACGTAGGTCGGAATCCCGGCCACGAAGTTTGGCAGCAGATCGATGTCGAACCTCCCGGCCTCGGTTTCCGACAGCCAGTGGCCGACGTGGTCAAGGTCTCGGTATATGAGGTCGACCCTCGTGTCGTCGACCATCAGCCACGCGCCCCCGTTCATGATCCGGCCCCATTGTCCCGGCTCGCCGACTTCACCGCTGAGTCCGAGGGCACGGACGTCAGCAGCGCGAAGCTGGTTCCGGTAGTAGAGCCCGAAGTCCCAGTCGCTGTCGGCGCGGACGCGGCCTCGAGCCCGGGATCCTCCCAGAGTGACGGCGACCACCCCAGGGATCTGCGCCAGCCGCTCTGCAAGGTGTTCCACTTCCCTCAGAGCATGGGTCAAATCCTCAGGTCGAGGTGCGCGACAGTGCGGACGTGGGCGGGCCGAACTCGCGCTCGTAGAGCTTGCCCGCGTGCTGGAGATCGGGGTCTTGCTCTGGGGGCAGCGTCGACGGCACATAGAAGGGCTGATGGTCCAGCACGCTTCCAAAGATCCGCATGCAGTCCCCGCGGTACTTGTCGGTGTCGATGAT
>JALZAW010000129.1 GCA_030948155.1 Candidatus Dormiibacterota bacterium
AGTCCATTCCGCTCATGCTCGGCAGCATCAGGTCCAGCAGCACCAGATCGGGCCGCAGGTTGTGGGCCGTACGAAGGCCGACGGCGCCGTCACCGGCTTCGCTTACCGCATAGCCGGCACCTTCCAGGCTGTACCGAAGCGTCTCCCGGATGCCTTCATCGTCCTCGACTATCAGGATTCTGTCCATGTCGTGTCCAGCCTAATGTCCTGGAACCGAGGTCCGCTGAAGATGCGGGGAACGTCGGTTCCAGGGCATCAGAGCTCCACTACCTGACCGGACTGCAGGAACACAATGTCCTCCGCGACGTTGGCAATGCGATCGCCTATTCGCTCCAGGTTGTGAGCCACCTGGATCAGCGTCACACAACGAAGCGCCTCCTGCTCGCGGCCGGCGTCATCCGGCAGGGCAGCCAGCTCAGCAATCAACTCGTCGAAGACACGGTGGTAGAGGCGGTCGATCTCGTCGTCCTTGGCCGCCACCTCAGCTGCGGTGGCGCCGTTCTGCTCGATCAGGGCATCCAGAATGTCCCTCACCTGCTGGCTCGCGACCTCGCCCATCAGCCCGAACTCGGTACGCAGCGGCCGATGAGGCAGGCCGGCCAGCATGGTCGCGCGCCGTGCGATCCGCACTGCGTAATCGCCGATGCGCTCCAGCTCGAGCGCTATCGACTGCACGCCCATCAGCGTCCGCAGGTCACCGGCGACGGGCTGCTGGGTGGCGATGACCACGAAGACCTGTTCCCGGATCTGCCTGTGCAGCTCGTTGATCTGCTGATCGTTGTGGCGAACTTCGTCGGCGGCCTCCTGATTGAAGGCCCGTAGGGCACTGAGGGCATCGTCTATCTGCGCCTCGACCATGCCGGCCATCCGCAGAAGAGATTCCCGCAACAGTTCCAGCTCCAGCTGAAAGCTCTGCCGGATGACTGTCATCCGAACCGCCCCGTGATGTATGCCTCGGTCCTCGGATCCCTGGGCTTCTGGAAGATGTCGGTGGTGTTGCCGAACTCGACCAGCTCGCCGTAGCCGTGCTCAGGGTCCATCAGCATGAAAGCTGTGTGATCGGCGACCCGCGCCGCCTGTTGCATGTTGTGAGTCACGATGACTATCGTGTAGGTCTCGATCAAGCGGCGCATCAGGTCCTCGATCTTCAGCGTGGCCATCGGATCCAGTGCCGAGCAGGGTTCGTCCATAAGGATCACGGCGGGGCCCACGGCGATTGCCCGCGCGATCGCCAGGCGCTGCTGCTGGCCGCCGGAGAGTGAGGTGCCTGACGCGCTCAGGCGATCCTTCACCTCGTCCCACAGGGCCGCATCCCGCAGGCTGCGCTCGACGGCATCGTTGATGCGCTGCTTGCCCCAGCCGAGCAGGCGCGGTGCAAAGGCGACGTTGTCGCGAATCGACATGGGGAAGGGGCTGGGCTTCTGAAAGACCATGCCTATCTTCTGCCGCAGCTCCAGCAGCTGGCGGGTGGCCAGGATGTCCTCCCCCCCAAACATGATCTTCCCTGCTGTACGAGTGCCGGGCACCAGGTCGTACATCCGGTTCAGCATGCGCAGCAGCGTGCTCTTGCCACAGCCGGAGGGCCCTATCAAAGCGGTGACGCGCCGATCCGGGATCGCGAGATCAAGCTCGTTCAGCGCCTGCCGCTTGGCGTACCAGAAGGAGACGTCTTCGATCGAAACCAGCGTCTGCGGCGCCCCCTCCAGAGCTGTCAATCGCGGACTGACTGTCGAACTGCCGGCCGTTGGCGTCCCGGCCTGAGGTGTGGCAACCACGCGCCGATTATTCAAGCGCTGGGTTAACCATCGGTTAACGCGTAGGGGGCCTGCGGACAAGCTAATCCGGTCTGCTCGGGCGCCGAACTGCGGGTCAGGATGCCTGCGGCTCGACGCGATGCTCGGGAAGCGCAATGGTGAAGCGCTGGCCGCCATCCGGCTCAGCTTCGGTCCAGATGCGACCGCCCTGGACCAGCAGCAGGTGTTTCGCGATGGCAAGGCCCAGGCCGGAGCCACCGGAGGCCCGCGAGCGCGCCTGGTCGACCTTGTAGAAGCGCTCGAAAACGCGTTCCCAGTGCTCGGGGGAGATGCCGGGACCATGATCCCGCACGGTGATGTGGACCTCGCCCTCGACTGCTTTGGCCCTGATGTCGATAGCACTTCCGGCGGGTGAGAACTTGGCTGCATTGTCCAGCAGGTTGGCGAGCGCCTGGGCGAGCTTGGAGCGGTCCGCCACGACCTGGGTGGAGCTGGGAATCCAGAGTTTGATCGGCTGCTCCGGAGCCCGGCGCCGGATCACCTCCTGCAGCAGTTCGGCGAGCGGAAACCGCGAGACGGTGAGCCCGCCACCCTCAGTCTCGATCTCGGCCAGCTGACGCAGGTTGTTGACTATCGCCGTCAGGTGATCCGCGTCCTGGACCACGCGCTCCGCAAAGCGGCGGCGCTGCCTCTCTGGGGGATCGTCCACGAGGCTCTCCGCAGCCAGGCGCAATGACGTCAGCGGCGTCTTCAGCTCGTGCGAGAGATTCGCGACGAACTCCTGCCGCACCCTCTCCAGACGGCGCAGCTCGGTCACGTCGGATGCGAAGAGGAGCGTGTCGCCCGGCCGCGGACCTGGAACCAGGCGGGTCGCGACTACGCGCCGGTGATGGGTCAGTCGCACCTCCCCGTCGGGGCGACCCGCACGCAGTACTTCTGCCAGCCTGCCCTCTCGGGTTGCCTGCAGCAGCCCTTGCGGCAGCCGACCGGGGTCGATCTGGAAGAATCCCCGGGCAGCGCGGTTGGCGGCCAGAAGGCGGTGGTCGCGGTCCAGCAGCAGGGCCATGACTGGCGCTTCCTCCAGCAGGTCGGCGAAGGGATCGAGTCCGTCCTCCTCAGTGAGGGTGGCGTCTCGGCGCCAGCGGGCCCAGATCACAGCGCTGACTATAGGAGCGCCTGGGCCGCATAACCCGCGGGAAATACCCTGACCCCCGGGTCTTAACCAGCGCCGCCTAGCGTTCGCGTCATGGCAAATAGCACTCAACTTCGACTCCTGCTGGCGGCAGGGGCGCTGGCGGCGCTGGTCGCCTGCGGTGGCTCCTCCGGCAACGCTGGTAGCACCGCTCAGCCCACTGCTGATGTCGGCAGCGGTCAGCTGCAGGGCGCCGGCGCGACGTTCCCCGAACCGTTCTACACGAAGGCGTTCTATCAGTTCAACGCCGATCACTCGAAGGTCTCGGTCAACTACCAGGCCATCGGTTCAGGCGGTGGCATCCAGCAGTTCACCAAGGGGACTGTTGACTTCGGCGCTTCCGACGTGCCTATGACCGCGACCGAGGTGACGGCTGCGGGCGGGGACGCGACGCTGGTGCAGTTTCCAACCACCATAGGAGTCGCTGCCATCTCCTACAACCTTTCGGGAGTTGACAAGCTGAAGCTGGATGGCGCGACCCTGGCGGACATCTTCATGGGCAAAATCAAGACCTGGGACGATCCCAAGCTCAAGGCGCTGAACAGTGGCACCACCCTGCCCAGCTCGGCGATCACGGTCGTGCACCGTTCGGACGGCTCGGGCACTTCCTACGCCTTCACCGACTACCTGAGCAAGGTCTCCCCAGATTGGAAGACTGTCGTCGGTGTCGGCAAGTCGGTCCAGTGGCCGGCAGGCACCGGCGCCAAGGGGAATGAGGGAGTCGGGCAGGCTATCAAGTCCACCGCGGGCGCCATCGGCTACGTCGAGCTCGCCTACGTGACGCAGGGCAAGCTCCAGACGGCTCAGCTCAAGAATCGCAACGGCAAGTTCATCGCCCCTTCCGAGGGCGGCGCCACCGCAGCGGCCGCTTCGTTGCAAGGCCTGAGCCCGACCAGCTTCTCCATCACCGACGAGCCGGGTGACGCTGCGTACCCCATCTCGACCTACAGCTGGGTCTTCCTCAAGGTCAATCAAACCGATCCCCAGAAGGGCAAGGCGCTGGTCGAGCTGTTCAAGTGGCTGGTCACTGGCGGCCAGCCGATCGGCAAGGATCTTCAGTACGCGCCGCTGCCCAAGGAGGCCAGCGACTTCAGCCAGGCGCAGCTGAAGAAAGTCAAGGTTGCCTGAAGAGTCTCTCGCTAGCATCGATCCTCCTCTCCCCGGCCGCCCCACCGCTTCGAAGGTGAGGCGGGGACTCTCCCTACTTGCTACGGCCTTTACCTCTAGCCCTTAGCATTGCTGGCCGCACATGACCGACTGGCAGGCCTTCTTCATAGCCCTTTTGCAGGGCGCCACCGAGCTCTTTCCGGTGTCCTCACTCGGCCACGCAGTGGTGGTGCCCGCGCTCCTGCATTGGGCCTTCAAGCAGGGCGATCCCAGTTTCGTGCCCTTTCTCACACTGCTTCACCTGGGGACTGCCACGGCGCTGGTCATCCTCTACTGGCGCGACTGGCTCGGCATAGTGAAGGGCTTCTTGCGCGGCGCTTTCCGCGGGCGGATCGAGGCCGAGAACGAGCGCCTGGCCATGCTCTTACTGGCAGGCACGATCCCGGGCGGGCTGATTGGCTTTCTCCTCGAGCGACCCCTCAAAGCGCTCTTCGCCACGCCGCGGGTGGCTGCGCTGTTTCTGATCGTGAATGGCGCCATCCTGTTGAGCGCCGAGTTGCTGCGCCGTCGTTCGGAGCGCCGCGATCTGAGCCGTGAGGAGCAGGAGCAGCAGTTCAAGTCGGCCCAGCAGATCACCTTCAAGGCGGCCTTCATCACCGGCGGGGCCCAGGCCCTGGCGCTGCTGCCGGGGATTTCTCGCTCAGGGGTCACCATCTGCGGCGGCCTGCTCGCGGGCCTGCGCCATCAGGAGGCCGCGCGGTTCTCCTTTCTCCTGGCGACGCCCATCATCGCGGCGGCCGGGCTCCTGGAGGTGCCGCAGCTGTTTAGCCAGCAGGCACCGCTGGCCCTCTATGCCGCGGCGGCAGTGGTGGCGGGTTCGGCGGCTTACCTGAGCGCTCGGCTCCTGATCCGCTACTTCCGGGCGGGACGGCTCGATCCCTACGGCTGGTACTGCGCCGCCTTCGGGCTGCTCGCCCTGATCCTGCTGCGCTGACCAGGCGGAGGCGCCTGCCTCCGCCCGCCTTCGTCGCTTGGAACCAGGCGATGTACGCTGCCAAACGAGGCGTGGAGCCGCGAAGCGCAAGGTCCTCCGGTGCTCGCGGAGGCGGTCTTTCTGTGGCGGGAGGGGTTTTGCAGGGGAGGTCGACCTCCCTTGCCTGTGCAGGTACGCTGGCCGCAATGGAAACTAGAGGTAATCCGGCCCTGGCTGGCGTGCTCGCAGCGCTGGCCGCCCTCCTCGTGGTCATGTCGGCCCTGTACGCCTTAGGAGTGGTCAGCTTCGCCACATCGGATCCGGGCGCGGCCCACCACTACAAGCACGCGCTGGTCGCCCTGGCGATCGCTGTCGCCTGCCTGGTGGCCGCCAACGTTCTGCGGCCGAAGGCCGCCTGACCTCGCTCACCGGCTGAGAGGAGGCTGCCCTAAGTGGCCCTGGCGCAGGCGAGGCCGAGCCTGGAGGCTCTGCCCAGCAGAGCGGCGCCGCCTTCGCGGTATCTCAATCGCGAGCTTTCCCTTCTGGACTACAGCCAGCGCGTCCTGGCTCGAGGCGAGAATGCCAGCCTGCCGCTGCTGGAGCGGGTGCGCTGCCTGCACTTCTTCGCCCGCGGCCTCGACGACTTCTTCCAGATCCGCGTCGCTGGGCTGAAAGACCAGCTCGAAGCAGCCCCTGACGTGGCGTCACCCGACGGCAAGACTCCAGTCCAGCAGCTGTTCGACATCCGCCGGCGAGCCGAGGAGCTGGGCAACCGTCAGAGCCGGCTCTGGAACAAGCACCTGCTGCCGGAGCTGGCCCAGAAGCGCATCAGGTTGATCGCCTGCGAGGGTCTGGCCAAGAAGGAGCTGGACCATCTGAGCCGCTACTTCCGCAACCAGGTGTTCCCGGTCCTCACCCCGCTGGCCGTGGACCCCGGTCACCCCTTCCCGTACCTCTCCAATTTCTCCCTCAACTTCGCTGTGATCGTGCGCGATCCGCTCCGCCGAGATCAGCGCTTTGCCCGGCTCAAGGTGCCGCCGCTGCTGCCGCGCTTTGTGGCCCTGCCGGACGGAGAGCGCTTCGTGCCCCTGGAATCAATCATCGCCGCCAACCTGCAGGCACTCTTTCCGGGCATGGAGGTGTTGAAGCACACACTCTTTCGGGTCACGCGTGACAACGACCTCGAGGTCCGCGACTCCGAAGCCGATGACCTGCTGGTGACGATTCAGACCGAGCTTCTGCGCCAGCGCCGCCGCGCCCGAGCCGTCCGTCTGGAGGTCCACCGCGACCTGCCGGACGAGGTACGGACGCTCCTCATGCGCGAGCTGGATCTGGTTGACGAGGACGTCTATCAGGTAGATGGGCTGCTGGACCTTGGCGGAGTCGACTTTCTGGCCGATCTCGACAGGCCTGACCTCCAGGTCGAGCGCTTCGTTTCCAGTCTCCCGCCACGGCTGGTCGCCTCCGAGTCGAAGCCCCGCTCCATCTTCAGCGTGCTGGCAGACGGGGACGTCCTGCTGCATCACCCTTACGACTCCTTCGCCGGATCGGTCGTCAGCTTCATCCAGCAGGCCGCGGCAGACTCCAAAGTGCTGGCCATCAAGCAGACGCTCTACCGCACCTCCGGGCCGGCCAGCCCCATCGCCATCGCCCTGGCCCAGGCGGCCGAGGCGGGCAAGCAGGTGGCGGCGCTCGTGGAGCTGAAAGCGCGGGGCGACGAGCAGGCGAACATCGAGTGGGCCCAGCAGCTGGAGCAGTCGGGCGTCCATGTCGTCTACGGCCTGGTCGGGCTCAAGACCCACGCCAAGCTCACGCTGGTGGTCCGTCAGGAGGGCCGGCGGATCCGCCGCTACGTGCATGCCGCGACCGGCAACTACAACCCCAGCACCGCCAAGAGCTACGAGGACATCGGCCTCCTGACCTGCGATGACGAGGTCGGCGCCGATGTGAGCGAGTTTTTCAACTTCCTGACCGGCTACAGCCGGCAGCGCAGGTTCAGGCAGCTGCTGGTGGCGCCGATGGCCCTGCGGGCCGGGCTGCTGGACCTGATCCGGACGGAGCG
>JALZAW010000130.1 GCA_030948155.1 Candidatus Dormiibacterota bacterium
CGGCAGTACTGGCCGAAGCGGGCAGTGAGGAGACCGCAGTTCGGGCAATTGATCGCCAGCGCCGCGTTGTTGATGTCCACGAAGGTGGGCTTCGTCGCTCGAGACACTTTGCCTGCGATTCTAGTGGACAGCAACTGCTACACGCAGCACATCAGCCGCCGGTCCACAAGCTTGCTCACCTACTTCACAGCCGGCAGTAACCGCGCGCCTGCGTGCGTCGTGGAGTGTCTGCGTAGCCCAAGTGTGGCGGCGAACCTTCGGCCCGGAACCGGCGTCCACGCAGCCCTGGCGGAAGCCGGCGGGGACTGGGGGCCAACCTATACTTGCCTTGATGCGTCGGCTCGCCTGGCTTCGTCGCGCTCTGATCGTGCTGCCCTTGGTGGCCGTGCTCGGGCTGATGTTGGCCACCGTCGCCTCGGCGGCCGAGGGCGGCGGCAGCGGTCTCAGCCCGATAGTGCCCAAGGGCGAGTCCCCCAACGGCCGCCACATCTACGACCTCTACCTGGGCATCTCGATTCCCGCCATCCTGATCTTCCTACTCGTGGAAGGCCTGCTGCTGACAGTGATCATCCGCTTTCGGCGCAGCCGCCAGCCCAAGGACTACCAACCGCCACAGTGGCACGGCCACCGCCTCTTGGAGATCAGCTGGACTGCAGTGCCGCTGCTCATAGTTTTCTTCATCGGCCTTTACTCGTTCATAATCCTCCAGCGCGACTACACGGCTGCGGCTTCGGACAACCCGGACGTCGACATCCACGTGGTGGGGCACCAGTACGGCTGGGACTACACCTACCCCGAGGGCTTCACGGTTAGCTCCGAGGGCCTGCAGCCGACGCCGCTCGTCATCCCCACCGGCAAGCTCGTTCGCCTCCGGTTGGATGCCAAGGACGTGATCCACGGCTTCTGGGTCCCCGCCTTGGCGGGCAAGGCGGACCTGGTCCCCGGCTACCAGAACCTGATGTGGGTCAAGGTGGACCGGCCGGGCGAGTGGCGGGGCGAGTGCACTGAACTCTGCGGACAGGGCCACTACACAATGCAGATCCGGGTGAAGGCGGTGTCAGAGGCCGACTACCAGGCGTTCAAGCGCACGAGCCTGGCCGCAAAGGCCAAGGCCGGGGCGCCGTCGCCCAGCTCCAGCCCGAGTGCTGCTCCGAGTGGATCACCCGCTGCTTCTCCCGCAGCCGGGGCGAGCCCTTCGGCCCGGCCGACAGGTAGCGCCTACTTCCCCACTGGCCAGGGGGCCAGTTCGTCTTGAGCCAGGCAACAGGAGAGAGATAGATGGCGAGTGTTCTAGCGCCACCCCGTCCGAAGAGCTACGACGACACCTTCTTCAAGCCGATCAGCCTCTGGCTCACGACCACCGATCACAAGCTGATAGGCATCATGTACATGACCACAGGCATGCTGGCCTTCGTGCTCGGCGGCATCCTGGCGCTCGTCATGCGCATCCAACTCGCCCAGCCGAACCTGAAGGTCATCGACGCCGAGACCTACAACCAGCTGCTTTCGGCGCACGGCACGACGATGATCTTCTTCTTCGTGACAATCTTCATGACCGGCGTCGCGAACTACATGGTCCCGCTCCTGATCGGCGCCCGCGACATGGCCTTCCCCCGCGTCAACCTGCTTGGCTTCTGGCTGATCCCGATCTCGATCGCCGTTTACTACACCGGCTTCTTCACCGGCGGTGCCCTTGATACAGGCTGGACAGGTTATCCGCCGCTCAGCACCAAGCAGTTCAATCCCGGGTTGGGGGTTGACCTGTGGGCATTCAGCCTCATCCTCTGGTGCATAAGCGGCATCATGGCGTCCGTCAACTTCCTGACCACGATCGTGGCCCTGCGGGCGCCGGGGATGAGGTTCTCTCGCCTACCGCTCTTCGTCTGGGCGCAGATCTCCACTTCGCTGCTGCTGCTCGCGGTGGGCGCGCCCCTGGCGGCAGCGCTGTTCCTGCTGGAGCTCGACCGCCAAGCCGGAACCACGTTCTTTGTCAGCAACGGCGGCCGTCCCGTACTGTTCCAGCACCTCTTCTGGTTCTTCGGCCACCCGGAGGTGTACGTCCTCATCCTGCCGGGCTTCGGCATGGTCTCGGAGATCATTCCGGTATTCGCACGCAAGCCGCTTTTCGGGTACACGTCGATGGTGGGAGCTCTATTAGCCATCGTATTCCTCTCGATGGCCGTCTGGGGGCACCATATGTTCACGGTCGGCATGAACGTCTACGTCGAGACCTGGTTCATGATCATGACGATGCTCATCGCGGTCCCCACCGGCATCAAGTTCTTCAACTGGATCGCCACTGCCTGGGGAGGTTCGATCGACTTCCAGGTGCCCATGAAGTACGTCTTCGGCTTCATGGCCACATTTCTCATCGGCGGCATCACCGGCGTCTACCTGGCCTCAGTGCCGGTGAACACCCAGGTGCACCAGTCGTATTACGTCGTCGCGCACTTCCACTACGTCATGGTGGGCGGCAGCGTTTTCACACTGCTGGCCGGCACCCAATACTGGTTCCCCAAGTTCACCGGCCGGATGTTGAATAAAACGCTCGGTGAGTGGTCATTCTGGCTCTTCTTCGTCGGCTTCAATGGCACCTTCCTGGTCATGCACACGCTTGGCCTGGAGGGCATGGCCCGGCGCATCTACAGCTACCCCGGAGGCTTCGGTGAGGAGGGCTGGGGCGCGACCAATATGTTCATCACCGTCTTCTCCTTCGTCATCGCCGCTTCGGTGCTGGTCTTCATCTACAACCTCGTGGTGAGCTGGAAGCATGGGCCGCCCGCCGGTGACGATCCCTGGGGTGGCAACACTCTGGAGTGGGCGACGACTTCGCCGCCGCCGCCGTACAACTTCGACAAGGTGCCCGTGGTGCGTTCGAACATGCCGCTGCGTGACATGCGCGCCGACGGCCTGCGCCCGCCGCTCGAGCATCAGGCAATAGCTTCGCCCAACAGTTAGATTCCCCTGGGCTGGCTGTCCCCGGCGCCCTACCTATCGGGCGGGGTGCAGCTCCTCCGGCTGCGCGGGCTGCTCGCGCTCGATCCAGCGATAGAGCAACACGATCCCGAGGATCACGAAGCTCACCTTGCCCGCGAGCTGTAGCACGACTCCCGCGACGTTCTGATCGATGACTGGCGTCCAGCCGGCAATGATGATTGGCCCGCTGGCGTAGGCCGAGTAGAACACGTGGCCCGAGAACTGCAGGACCAACGCTATGCCGTCCTGGGGCAAGGTCGCCACCAACGCGTAGGCCAGCCTGGCGCCCTCGTGCAGCGGGGTTCGCAGAGTGCTGCCGCTTGCTTCCAGCAGCGGCCACCAGAGGAAGACGCCGGCAACCATCATCGTCAGGTGCTCCAAGATATGCACCCTCTCGTCCAGCTCGGTCAGGTCGTAGGGTCCCGGCAGGTGCCAGAAGACCATCACAGCGGCGGCTATGGTCTGCGCCAGAATCGGCCGGCACAGTCCGCCCAACAGAGGGATCCGCCTGACCAGCAAGCCGGCCATCGCTGGCGACAGGCCGAGCACCAGCAGCGGCGGCGCCACAAAGCTGAGCAGCACGTGCTGGAACATGTGCACGCTCTGCAGGTAGCGGTCGCCGGTGGTGTCGACGGGCGTCTCCAGGGCGATCCAGAGCGTCATCACGCCAGCCAGGAAATAGAGCGGCCGGGCAGTGTTGTCAAGCCTTTCCCGTGCCAGCCAGGCATAGCCCAGCAGCAGGACGACCAAGCCCAGGTAGACGCTGGGGTCGAGGGGCCAGGTGATTCTCAAAGGGCTTGCTCTTAGTGTCCTATCCGGGCCAGGAACGCGCGCCGGCCAGCGGCCGGCTGGGGATCAGATGGCCTAGCGGGGGTGCCCGTTAGCTACCGACTCCGCCACCTCGGACTGCTCGTCCACCCCCATGAGCCGCCGGTTCTTCCCCTCCGACCGGACCACCCAGAAGCCGAGGCCTATCACGCCGAGGAGGGCCACCACGAAAGCGCCGCCCAGAGCCGCACCCGCCCCAATCCACTCTCCGAACAGAAACACACCCCCATTATGGCCGCCTGGTACCGTTCCTGGCATCAACCTCGTCGACATAGTCATTGCCATCGCCGTGCTGCTCGGCGCCCTGCACGGCTACCGCCGCGGGCTCTGGCTTTCGGTCGCCCAGTACGCTGGGCTGGTCATCGGCGTCGTGATCGGCGCGGCGCTGGCGCCGGGCGCCATCCGCAAGCTTTCGGTCCCACCTGGCGGCGCCGCCGCGCTGGCGGCGATCCTGATCATGCTGGCCGGTGGCAGTCTCGGCTACACGTTTGGCTCTCTCGTCGGTGGCCCGCTTCGCAAGCGACTCATCCGGGCCGGCCGTCCGGGGGGCGCTGAGCTGGCGGGAGGCGCGCTGTTCTCCGCTCTGATGATGCTCCTGACAGCCTGGTTCTTGGGCATCAGCTTCAGCCGTGGGCCCAATCCTGGCGTGGCTCGCCTGGTGCAGAGCTCGAGTGTGGTCGGCACCATGACCTCAATCCTGCCGGCACCGCCGGGCTTGCTCACGGGCGTTCAGCAGACGATTTCGGCAGCGCCCTTTCCCACGACCTTCTCCACCACTGAACCGGGCGTCGCGAAGCTCGAGCTGCCCGCCAACGCCGACACGCCTGCCGTGCGAGCGACGGCGCGATCAGTCTGGCGCGTAGAGAGCCACGGCTGTGGCGGCATAGTGACAGGCTCCAGCTATCCAGTCGCCCGCGGTTATCTGATCACCAACGCTCACGTGATCGTCGGCACGTCGGGCACTACGCTCGTGCAGGGCAGCAGCGGCCTGACGGTATCCGCCACAGTCGTGCTGGTGGATCCCAGCCGCGACGTGGCAATTCTTCGCGCCCCAGCCATCGCCGCCGCCGCATTGGAGACCGGCAATGCACTGCCAGGGACTCAGGGCGCGGTAGTCGGCTACCCTGGCGGCGGCGCCGAGGATGTGGAGCCGGCGGTGGTCAATCAGCAGCAGACGGCTGAGGGTCGCGATATCTATGGCCAGGGCGTGGTGCGCCGCAATATCCTGATCCTGCAGTCCCTCGTGCGGCCCGGCAATTCGGGCGGCCCCCTGGTCGACCTGAACGGTCGGGTTCTGGGCCTGGTCTTTGCCGCCTCCAGCAGCCACCCCGGCCAGGCCTATGCCCTGACGAACGAGGAGTTGGCTGACGATGTCCGGCTCGGCAGCAGCCGCGCCAACCGAGTTGACGCTTCCGTCTACGACTGCGCGGTCTGAGGGATCAGAAAGCGGTAGCTTCCTCGATCAGCATGACGGGGATGCCGTCGTCGATCCTGTAGCGCAGACGCTCTGCCTCGCATTGAAGCGCCTGCCCGTCCTCGCTCGGTTGGATGGGACCCTTGCAGCTCGGGCAGGCCAGCAGCTGCAGCAGTTCCTGCGAGATCACCACTTGATCCTAGTCTCCTAGCCTGACCGGCCAGGTTCCGCCAGGGTGGGCAGACGCTCTGTGAAGCGGCCCCAGCCCTCCTCGCCCAGCACCCTGCCGCGATCGAAGACCAAGCGGCCACGGCAGACAGTGGTCTTGACCCCGCCCTGCAGCGTCAGGCCGGCGAAGGGCGAAAAGCCTGCCGCACTATGCAGGTCCTCATCCCGGAGTGCTCCCGATCGCGCCGGGTCGAACAACACCAGATCGGCATCAGCGCCGGCAGCTATCCGTCCCTTCTGCGGCCAGAGCCCGAAGGCCCGCGCGGGGCCTTCCGAGGTGAGGCGGACCAGCTGCTGAAGGTCGATCAGGCCGGCCTTCACGCCGAACGTGTAGATCAGCGGCAGCGTCGTCTCCACGCCCGGGATGCCTGGATTGCGGACCTGACCAAACGTTGACGTTTCACCCCGCTGCTCCAATGAGTAGCCGCAGTGGTCCGAACCGACTGTGTCCACCTGGCCGGCGCCGACCCGCTCCCAGAGCCCCCTGCGCATAGTCTCGGGGCGGATTGGCGGCGTCATCAGAAAGCGGCTGGCGTCAGGGCGGTGATAGACGGAGTCGTCGAGGCAGAGGAAGTGAGGACAGGTTTCGGCGAGAGCCCTGATGCCTGAGGCGCGTGCCTCTGTGACAAGGTCCACCGACAGCGGATTGGAGAGGTGGACGAAATAGATAGGGCTGCCGGTGACGCGGGAGAGGAACAGCCCCCGGGAAACCGCCTCCGCCTCGGCCAGCGCCGGCCGCGCTTCGCCATGGAAGGCCAGCGAAGTCCTGCCTGCAGCTTCCAGCTCCCGCCGCCGCCCCTGCACCATGTCGTCGTTCTCGGCGTGCATCTGCACGAGCATGCCGACCTGCCCAGTCCGCTGCATGAGGCGGTAGATGGTCCAGTCATCGACATAGAAGACTGCGTCTTTGTAGGTGGTATAGACCTTGGCACTCGAAACACCCCGGGCGACGACCTGTTCCAGTTCGTGCTCCCAGCCGTCGTCCAGACGCGTGATGTTGAGGTGTAAAGACCAGTCGATTCGCGCTCGCC
Source organism: Candidatus Dormiibacterota bacterium (assembly GCA_030948155.1). GTDB lineage: Bacteria > Chloroflexota > Dormibacteria > Dormibacterales > Dormibacteraceae > Dormiibacter. The sequence continues at coordinate 6,478 of JALZAW010000130.1, forward strand.
CCTCCGCCTGCTGCCTGACCGCAGCAAGTGCCTCGGCAAAGTTGTGGCGGGGGAACTGCGTGGCGAAGTTGATGCAGGTTGTGACGCCTCCGGCCGCGGCCGACGCAGTGCCGGTGGACCAGTTGTCGGCAGTCGGCCCGGTGCCGCTGTCGAGGCCAAAGTGGGTGTGGGGATCGATCAGTCCCGGCAGCACGAGATGGCCCGCCGCCTCCAGCACCTGCTCACCTGGTTCGCTGGCGAGATCCTGGCCAACGGCCTCTATCAGTTGGCCCCGGACCCTCACGTCAGCGGTGGAGGACCGCCCCTCGCTGACCACCGTTCCACCGCGGATGAGCAAGCTCAGGCCTCTCCGCGCTCTTCGACAGTGATCTCCTGGGCACCCTCCCAGAGCACGCGCCGGCCCAATTCCGGCAGCTTCTCACGACCCTCGGTGACGGTGGCGAAGTGGTTGCCCGCAAGATCTCCCATGGTGCTGCCGAAGCGCGTCCGGCCGTAGGCAAAGAGGATCTCCGTCTCGCTGTAACCGCCTCGGTAGAGAAGGAGCTCGCCAGCCCCCGGATAGACTGTGGCGTTTTCCCAGGGCAGGTCGAGAT
>JALZAW010000131.1 GCA_030948155.1 Candidatus Dormiibacterota bacterium
ACGGTGCCCAGCAGGGCTGTCGTGGTCGTCTTTCCGTTCGTCCCAGTGACGCCGATGATCGGTGCCGGCGAGAGCTGAAAGAACAGGTCGATGTCGCTGGAGACGATCAGCCCTCGCTCGCGCGCAGCCTCCAAGAGCGGCGCCCGCCAGGGGACGCCGGGACTCGCGTAGACAGCCTCGCAGCCGTTCAGGACGCTTTCGTCGTAGCCGCCGAAGATCGTCTCCACGCCGGCTGGCAGGCTCCGCGCAAACTCTCCCAGCGCTTCAGCGGGACGGAGGTCGCAGACGCGCACCCGCCGGCCCCGGCCGGTCAGAAATCGGGCCAGCGAGAGGCCGCTGCGCACCCCCCCGACAACCAGCGCCAGAGCGCCGGCCGGAGGCAGGGAGACAGTGCTCACCTGAGCGCGTGCGCTATCCAGCCAGAGGCCACGGCCGCGGCCGCTCCGACGCTCCAAAACGTCAGGGCAATGCGGTTTTCGGACCAACCCGCTAACTGGAACGTGAACTGGATCGGGGTCATCTTGAAGACGCGCCGGCCGCCAGTGGCCTTGAAGTACGTCACCTGAATGATGACAGAGAGAGTGACAAGTACGAAGACCAGCCCCAAGAGCAGCAGCAGCAGGACCCAACCCTGCTGCACGGCCAGCGCCGCCAGTGTGGCGCCCAGGCCCAGGGCGCCCATGTCACCCATGAAGATCCGGGCCGGGTGCCGGTTGAATACGAGGAAGGCCAAGAGCCCGCCCACCAGCGCCATCGCAACCGCCCGTTCCCCCGCCAGCGAACCGGGCAGCAGAAGAACGCAGGCGGCCAGGGCGATGACTGTGAGGCCGCCGGCCAGGCCGTCCAGCCCGTCGGTCAGATTGACGGCATTGGCCGCTCCGGCCACCGCGAGCACTGTAAGCGGGAGTATCACCCAGGTGAGCCGGCTGGGTATACCCACCTGGGGGCCGTAGGCCAGGACGGCGATGGGAACGGCGAGCAGCAGCTGGAGCGGGAACTTGAAGCGCGCGGGGATGCCTATCGCTCCCACCTGGAGCTTGCGCAGGTCGTCCAGCAAACCCAGGCCGCCGAACAAGACCAAGGCGACTATGGCCGGCAGGGCGCCGGGATGCGTGCGTAGAGACAGCAGGCCGCCCAGCACGGCGACTGTCACGAAGAGGATGCCGCCGCCGGTCGGCGTGCCTGCCTTGCGCTGATGCTCCGGGGCGAGCTCGGACTGAATCACCTGGCCGACGCCCAGGCGCCGAAAGCGGCCGATGAGCAGGGGATAGAGCGCCAGACAGATCAGGAAGGCAGCTGCCACGGTGATCAGGTCGAAGGCAAGTCCGGCCGGCGCGGCAAGCAGAGCCGGGCTCACTTCAGCAGCTCCTCCACCACCCGGTCCAGGGCCACGCCGTGCGAGGCCTTGATCAGGACCAGGTCGTCAGCTTGCGCCTGAGCTCTTACCCAAGCGGTGGCGGCTGCTTGGTCATTGACCAGCTCAGCGCCGGCGGAATGAGCCAGGAGCCGGCCGTAGCCCTGGTCCACCACTGCAACCTGATCGAACACCTGGGCGGCGCGCCGGCCAACCTCCTCATGGGCCGCTGGAGCGAGCTCACCCAGTTCCCTCATCTCGCCCAGAACTGCCAGAAGCCGCCCCCGACGCGGCCGCTCGACAAGCGTCTCGAAGGCGGCCAGCATTGACTCAGGGCTGGCGTTGTAGGCGTCGTCCACGATCATGAAGCCAGCCGGAGCCCGGCGCGGCTGTAAGCGGTGTTCCACTTCGAGGCCGGCCAGCGTCCCGGCGGCCTCCTCGACGCCGATTCCGAAGAAGCTGCCCACCGCCAGCGCCGCCAGGGCATTGCGGGCCTGATGCCGCCCGCTGGGGCCGAGCCGGACCTGCACACCCGCCACCTGAAGCGACGAGCCTCCCTCCGGCAGCGGCCTGTAGTCTTCCCCCCGGAGCTGGGCCCGGCCGAACCCGAAGCCGACCACCGGAGCCGGGCTGAGCTCCGCCAGCCGCTGGTAGTACGGGTCATCCGCGTTCAGGACCGCGAGCCCATCTTCGGGCAGGGCTTGGAGCAGCTCTCCCTTCGCCCGGCAGACGCCGTCCTTGCCGTCCGCGAAGTACTCGGCATGCACGGTTCCGATGCCCGTTATGACCCCCACCCGGGGCCTGGCCAGGCGAGCCAGCCGGGCGATCTCACCTGAGCCCTGCATACCCATCTCGATCACCGCCACCTCATGCCGGGGTTCGAGGCGCAGTAGTGTCAGCGGCACGCCGGTTTCCGTGTTCAGGTTGGCAGCTGTCTGGAGCACGTGATAGCGGTCGCCCAGCACGGCAGCCACCATCTCTCGCGTCGAGGTCTTGCCGTTGCTACCGGTGATTCCGATCACCACCGGCGCCGTGCGTTGGAGGACGTGAGCCGCCAGATCGAAGAGCGCCTGCCAGGTGTTTTCGACCTGCACCGCGGGAGCCCCGAGGGGAACCACCTCGGTGCGCTCGACCACCGCCGCCGCGCCAGTTGACGCCGCCGACGCGACGTACGAGTGCCCGTCCTGCTGAGCACCCCGAAGTGCGAAAAAGAGACCATCGGCGCGCACCTCGCGCGAGTCGGTCTGGTAAGTGTGCGCGCGAAAGCCGGGTGCGCCGTTCACGACACGGCCTCGCGTCGCCACCGCCACCTCGTCGAGGGTCAGGTCCACGTGACTGTGTTTACAGGATCAGACCGCCGCCACCAACTGGGGACGCTGGGCACCAGTCCCTAGACCGGCTGCAGGTTCTCCGGGGCGATCCGCCACTGGAGGATGATCTCCTGCGCGATCTTCTTCCAGATTGGGCCTGACACGTAGTAGCCCTCGTTGTGGTCGTCGCTGCCGTTGTTGGGGTGCTTGACCACCACGAGCATGGTGAAGCGGGGATTGTCGGCCGGCAGGAATCCCGAGTAGGAGGCCCAGACATTCTTGCTGTACTTGCCGTCCTCGGGAATGTTGGAGGTGCCTGTCTTGCCGCCCTCGTCGAGCTCGAAGCCCGGGATGCGGGCCAAATGGCCCGAGCCGTGCTGCACCACCGAGCGCATCATCATCCGCATGGTGGCGGCCGACTGGGCGCTTATCACCTGCCGGGGACCGGCGATCGGCACCGGCCGGCCACCTTCCGACTTCACAACGTGGGGTTGGACGTAGAGGCCGCCGTTGGAGACAGCGTTCAGGGCCGCGCACATCTGGACCATGTTGACGGCGATACCCTGGCCGTAGGACGCAGTGGCCACCTCCGTGTCCCGCCACTGCTGGCGGAGGTGGCTGACCGCCTCACCCGCCACGTCTACGCCGCTCGGCTGGGCGAAACCGAAGGCCTTCAGGTTGCGCAGATAGGCGTCCCTGCCCATCGCCTCCTCGGCCCGCACTGCGCCCACGTTGAGCGAACGCTCGAGGACGTTGGTCATCGTGATGGTGCCGTGGCTGGCCATGTCGTAGTCGTGAAGAATGACGCCGCCAACGTTGATGTACCCGGGATCGTTGATGGTCGTTTCGGGCGTGATGCTGCCGTTGTCGATTGCTCCTGCCAGCGTCACCACCTTCATGATCGAGCCCGGCTCATAGACCTGGGCGGCGATCGGGTCCCGCAGCCGGTTCGGATCCTGGCTGGCAAATTGGTTGGCGTCGTAGCCGGGCGCGCTGGCCCAGGCGACTATGCCCCCGGTTTGGGTGTCCATGACTATCACGCTGCCAGCCTCGGCCTTGGCGTCCTGCACGCCCTGGGCGATGGCCTGTTCGGCGGCGTACTGGATGTTCGCGTCCACCGTCAGCACCAAGGGCGCGCCGTTCTCGGCCGCCACCCGTTTGTCGGGACCCAGCACTATCTGGCGGCCGTACAGGTCGGTGTAGCTGGACTCGTGGCCGGGCCTGCCGGCGAGCTGCTTCTGATAGGCCTGCTCCACACCGCGCTGGCCGCTGCCGTTCCAGTCGACGAAGCCGAGCAGCTGAGACGCCAAGGTGCTGTCGGGGACTCCGCCCGGCAGGTACTGGCGCTGCTCGACCGCCTGCAGATCCACGCCCGGAAGCCGGGCGGCCCGAAGCTGATCGACCCTCTCCTTCGGCTGCCGCCGGGCGACATAGGCGAACTGCTTGCCAGAGGCGAGCAGCGTGGTCATAGCCTGGGAGTCAACGCCCAGCACGAGCGCCAGCACGCCACCTACCCGATCTCGGTCAGCCACATCGATCTGACTGGGCGCGATGGTGACGTCATAGACCGTCGAGTTGATGGCCAGGGGCCGCAGCTCGCGATCGAGCAGCATTCCGCGGCTGGCGGGCAGTGGGATCGAGTGCAGGTACTGGTCGCCGGCGAGTTGACCCAGGCCGTTGTGCTGTACCACCTGCCAGTAAGCGAGGCGACCCCAGATGGTCACCGCCAGGAGGATGGCCACCAGCAGGAGCCAGAACACGCGAAGGCGCGGAAGCTGTCTGCCGGGCTCCTGGCGGTTGCCGCCTGAAAGGCCGGCCGGCGAGCCCAAACGGCGCTCCGCAGATACCACCTTGCTCACCTTTACTGTCAGCCGTCGCGACCGAAGAGGTGGCCCAGCATTCGCTGCCAGCGAGGTGGATCATCCGGTTGATCAGGGCCGATCGGCTTCTGAAGGTCAACGGCTGGCTGAGCCGCCAGCACCCTCTGGTCGGCGCGGCGCTGCATGCCGAGCTGCTGAGCCTCCTTTTCAACCCGAGCCGGGGCGTGCAGGGTCGCTGACCCGTAGCGAAGTTGGTTCTGTTCGGCCTGCAGCTGCTCGTGCTGCTGCTTCAAGCGCGCCAGGTCATAGGAGGACTGAGTCGCCTGCGCCGCCACCACCAGGTAGCCGGCGGCTGCCAACAGCAGCACAGCCAGCGCGGCGCACAGGCGCGTGAAGCCGGCCGTCAACCGCATCCGGCGGGCGGCCGCGCTGCTGGCCTGATGGAGCAGCGGGCGCGCGCTGGCACGCCGCCTTCGCTGTCCGGTCGCTTGGGGCCAGCCGGGGAGAAGGCGTCGCTGCTGAAGTATTCGGGGTGTAACCAAGTGGGGCCTCGTTGCTGGGGGAAGACTGCTGTGACACTTGAGGGGTGGTGCCTGGCGGGCGCTGCGGCGGGGGTTCGGGACAAGAGCCGCTGCCCGCCAGGGCTTGGTGGTTAGCGGAACCGGTTGCTGAAGCGGGGCTGCCGGCAACTGGTGCCACTAGAGGCGCTCGGCTGCTCGCAGGCGAGCAGAGCGGCTCCGGGGGTTGTTCGTCACCTCCGCCTGGTCAGGACGCACAGGCTTGCGGGTGAGGATCCGAAGCGAGGCCCGGTGAGCGCAGGTACAGACTGGCTGCTGGGGGGGGCAGAGGCAGTCCTTCGACTCGGCGATGAAGAAGCGTTTCACTTCAGCGTCTTCCAGGCTGTGGAAGGAAATCGCCGCCATGCGCCCACCGGGATTGAGTATCTGAATGGCTCCTGCCAGCCCCTTACGCAAGCTCCCCAGCTCGTCGTTGACGTGCATGCGGATCGCTTGGAAGGTCCGGGTCGCGGGATGGATGCCCTTGGGCCAGGCGCCCCTGGGCATCGCCGCCTTTACTGCTTCGGCGAGGTCGAGAGTGGTGGCCAGCGGCCGCCTGGTGACTATGAACTCGGTGATCCGCGCCGCCCATCTCTCGTCGCCGAGGGCTCGAATCAGGTGCGCCAGCTCCCGGGCCGGCAGTTCGTTCACCACCCGGGCTGCGGTCAGCTGCTGGGTGCTGTTCATGCGCATGTCCAGAGGGCCCTCGTGGAGGAAGCTGAAACCACGCTGAGGGTCCTCCAGCTGATCACTGGAGAAGCCGAGATCGAAGAGAATGCAATCGACTTTGCCGAAGCCGTGTTCCAGCGCCAACTCAACGAGATCAGCGAAATTGCCATGCACTGCGGTGAGTGCGCCGGACCACTGTTCCGCCAGCTGGCTCGCCGCCCGAAACGCCCGCTCGTCCTGGTCGAGCGCCAGCAGCCGGCCGCCCGGTTGAATCCGCTCCAGCAGCAGGCGGCTGTGGCCGCCCGCGCCGAACGTGCAGTCGACGAAGACAGCACCCGGTAGGGGTTGCAGGAGTCGTATTGAGGCTTGTGAAAGAACTGCGATGTGCACGTCGGTGCGTCTGGCTAGACGCCCTGCTTGATCACCTGATCAGCCAACTCATCGAAGCGGGCCTCCACTTCGCCGGAATAGGTGTCCCAGCGGTCTTCGGCCCAGATCTCGACCCTGGCTCCGCTGCCGATCACCGCAGCTGTCGAGCGGGGTTCGATAGCAGCCAGGCGCCGCTGTTCCGGTGAGAGGTTGACCCGACCCTGGGAGTCGAACTCGCAGGGGACTGCTTTGGAGAAGAGCGCTCGCGCCAGGCCCCGCTGCTCCGGCCCCAAGAGGGGGTCCTGGAGACCGCTGGCCAGACTCTCCCAGAGTGCCGGGGGATAGATTGTGAGCACGCGATCCTGACCGATGGAGATGTAACTCCCCTCCGGAAGCTGGCGCCGGATGCCGGCCGGGACGGCCAACCTGCCCTTCTCGTCCACGCGGACCCGGTGCGTACCCGAGAACATGCACTAGGCTCGCTCGGCCGGTGTGCCGAAGACCGCGGCGGCGGAGAAGAGCAGCTGCGAGACGAAGCTGGAATTGGGGTGGAACGTCGGCTGCGATGTTTGCTGCTGCATTACCTTGTTTACCACTCTTCCCCACATTTCACCGCGATCTGCCACCCAGCCTAGCCTCAGCCCCGCACTTTGTCAACGCCGCGAACGCCACATGTTGGGGGCGTCGCGCTGCCAACTCGCATGTAGGCACCACATCTAGGGCTCGGGGGCAAGAGTTCCCCCACATGACGTAGTCCGCGCAATGTCCTCCGAACATCAGTTTGGATGCGCCACAGCTTGCCCGGTGCGGTGTAGTGCCAGGCCGCGAGGCGGTTGGCTTTGCCTTAGCCGCCCGTTGAAGCCAATGGAATCGTCCTGTGGGCAAGCCTCTTGACAGCACGCCAAGCAGGGGTTATTCTACTGTTTAGCTAATTAGCCAGTTGGAAAAGTAACCATGAGCACTGATGAACTGA
>JALZAW010000132.1 GCA_030948155.1 Candidatus Dormiibacterota bacterium
ACGCCGGCCATCAACGTTCGCAAGCCGATCCTGGAGATCGACGACGATGGTTTCGATCGGGTGGTTGAGCTGAACCTGAAGGCCAACTTCCGTCTGCTGCGCGACTTCGGTCGCGCCTTCGCCGAGCGCGGGAGCGGCAGCATCATTGTTTTCTCCAGCATCCGCGCTCAGGTGGTCGAGCCCGGCCAGGGCGTGTATGCCGCGACAAAGGCGGGACTGGTGCAGCTGGTCAAGGTGCTGGCGGCGGAGCTGGGCCCGCGAGGAGTGCGGGTGAACGCTGTTGCGCCCGGGGTGGTGGAGACGCCGCTGACCGCCCAGATCAAGAACGATCCCGTCTGGTATCGAGCCTACGCGGAGAAGAGCGCTCTCGGCCGCTGGGCCCAGCCCTGGGAGATGGTCGGAGCCGTCGCCTTCCTCGCTTCGGATGCGGCCAGCTTCGTCACCGGCTCTCAGCTCTTCGTCGACGGCGGCTGGACGGCCATCGACGGGCGGTTTCAGCCGTCGCTCTAGTTGCCTGTACCAGCCGAACAGACCGCATCTCGAGGCTCAGGGGGCCGATGCGCGCGTCAAGGGGCCCGGCCCTTCGTCGTCACGCATCAACGATGCGCTCCTCCTAGTTCCACCCTTTCCTTCGCCTAGGCCCCCTGACCGGCGCCCGGCGCGGGCGCCTGCCCCGAGCTACGGCCCAATCGGCCGTTACAGGCAACTCCGGCGGCCTGGCAGCCACCAAAAAAGCTGCATGATTGCGATGATGAGATTGCTCAGAGCCCTGACGGTGCCAATCCTGCTGATCCTGGCCTCAACCGGCTGTCAGAGCGGCGGCGGGGGCAACAGTGGCGGCGCGAGCCCAGGAGCGACGGGCAAGGACAAAATCGTTGTCGGCTTCGTCCAGGCGCCGACTTCGCTCGACATCACCTCCGACGCCACAGCATCCATCGCCACCATGCTTCGCGACAACCTTTACGAGGGGCTGCTGCGCACGGATGCGGCAGGCGTTCTCATCCCCCAGCTGGCGACCGGCTGGGACACCAGTCCCGACGGCAAGACCTACACCTTCCACCTGCGCTCCACCAACTGGCAGGACGGCACACCCTTCAATGCGCAGGACGTCAAGTTCTCTTGGGACCGGGCGCGAGATCCTCAGAACAAGCCCGCCAACCCGCACGTGGACTACTGGGCACCGGTCAGCTCGGTGGACGTGGTGGACGACCACACTGTCAAGGTCTCCCTCAAGCAGTACAGCGACAACTTCCTCTTCCACATGGCGCAGGGTTCGGCGGCCATCATCCCCAAGTCAACCCACGTCGTCTCGCCCAATCCTGTTGCGACCAACCTGGCCACTCAGCCGGTCGGTACAGGACCTTTCAAGTTTTCTACCTACGTGCCCAACGCCAGCTTGAACCTGGTCAGGAACGACGCCTGGTGGGGCAGCAAGCCGAAGCTGAACCAGGTCACCTTCCGCTTCATCACCGACGCCAACGCGATGAACAACGCGCTCAAGGCGGGTGACATCGACGCCATCGCTCAGCTCGGCGGCCCCGAGCAGCTGCCCAGCTTCAAGAGCAACAACAACTTCCGGATCCTGGAAGGCGTGCCGGCGGGGAAGATCATGGTCGCCTACAACAACAGCAAGGGCGCGCTGAAGGACGTGCGCGTGCGCAAGGCGATCTCGATGGCGATCGACAAGAAGGCCTGGATCGACGGCGTGTTCTCCGGCTATGCGGTCCCCATCGGCAGCCATGCGGTGCCCAACGTGACCGAGCCCTATTACGTGGACGAGAACCAGGTCAACAAGTACGACCCGAACGAGGCGAAGAAGCAACTGGCGGCCGCCGGTTACGCTAGCGGACTGACGCTGCACCTGGCCGAGGTCAGCGACTTTCCCTACGCCGTGCGCGGCGGTGACATCCTCAACAGCGAGCTGAAGGCGATTGGCGTGACCCTGCAGATCGACACGATGACCTTCAACGGCTGGCTGCATACTGTCTTTCTGCCGCCGCAAGACTACGACCTGACAATCATCAACCATGTCGAGCCGCGCGATATCGGCAACTACGCCAACCCCAAGTACTACTGGCACTACGACAACGCGGTTGTGGCGCAGACGGTCGTCCAGGCGGACGCAGAGCAGGACCAGGCGAAGCGCAAGAGCATGTACGCGACGGTGCAGAAGCAGCTGGCAGACGATGCCGCCAACGGCTACATCATGTCGGCCAAGCAAATCGACGTGATCCGGGCCAACCTGCATGGCTACCCGGAGAAGCGGCTCTCCACGTCGCTCTACCTAGCCAAGGCCTACTTCAGCTAAGCCGCAGCAGCCCTGGGCGGAGTGCGGAGCAGTGGCGATGCAGGTGCTGAGCCGGCTCACGATTCTGCTGCTCAGTCTGATAGTCGCCTCGATGGCGGTCTTCGCGGTTGTCAACGTGCTGCCTGGCGATCCCGCGGCGGTGATCCTGGGCACCAGCGCCAGCCCGCAGCAGATCGCCGACCTCCACCGCCAGCTGGGCCTGGACCGGCCAGCCTGGCTGCGCTATCTGGAGTGGTTGGGCGGGCTGATCCGAGGCGACTTCGGCATCTCTCTCATCTCGAAACAGCCGATCCTTCCCGAGCTGCAGGGTCGAGCCCTGGTCAGCATCCCGCTGGCGCTGTTCGCAATGTTTCTGGCCCTGGCGGTTTCGATCCCGCTCGGAATCGTCGCGGGGGTGCGCTACCGATCGCTGGGCGGATCGCTGATCTCGGCGCTCAGCCTGGGCGGAATCGCCGTCCCCGCCTTCTGGGCGGGCCTCCTTCTCGTCACCATCTTCGCCGTGCGGTTGCAGGTGCTGCCGGCGGGGAGCTTTGTGCCCTGGGAGGAGAGCCCGATCGGCGCTCTGCGCTCCCTACTGCTGCCGTCGATCGCGTTGGGATTGGTCCAGGGGGCCGTGCTGACGCGGTACATCCGTTCGGCCGTGATCGATGTGCAGCGTGAGGACTACATCCGGACCGCGCGCAGCAAGGGCCTGACCCGAGGCCAGGCGCTTCGCAGGCACGGCCTGAAAAACGCCGCGATCCCTGTGGTGACAGTCCTCGGACTGCAGCTGACATCGCTTCTGGTGGGCGCTGTGGTGATCGAGAACGTTTTCTATCTGCCCGGTCTGGGCCGAATGCTCTTGGATGCAGTCCGCAACCACGACCTGATCGAGATCCAGGACCTGGTCCTGCTGCTAGCGGCCACCGTGCTGGTGATCAACTTCGCAACGGATATCTCCTATCAGCTGCTCGATCCCCGCATCCGAGCCTCTCGCTGATCTGGCTGCGATTAGCCTGGATATGTCATGGAGTTGAGTGGACTCACCGGTCATCTCGCCGACGTCGAACAGCGGCTGGCACGCGGGGAAGAGATCACGTTGACGCAGGCTGGCCGGCCACTGGCAAAGCTGGCGCCGCTCGACAAGCCGCCGCCGTCGGCAAGCGAGCGTTCCAACCGCCACTTCGGCGCATTGCGCGGCCGGATCTGGATGGCGGCAGACTTCGATGGGTGGCCGCCCGGATTGGACGCTGCTTTCCGCGGTGACCCCGGCTGAATCGGATCAGCGACGCCCACCGGTGAGCGAGGTCTTAGCCGTCACGGAACCGGATGTCGAATCCGCCTGGCGGCGCCGGTCGGGGCTTAATCCCTCGCTCATCGCTGGCGGAATCCTCGTCGGCGCGGTCGTCCTGACAGCCCTTGTCTCGTACGTCTGGACGCCGATGGATCCCACTCACGTGATCGTCTCGGATCGCTTCCAAGCGCCGGGGCAGGGCGGTCACCTGCTGGGCAGCGATGCCCTCGGCCGGGACGTGGCCAGCCAGATCATGGCCGGCGCTCGCAACACCCTGTTGGTGGGCATTGTCACAGTCGCGATCGCCCTGCTGGTCGGCGTACCCCTGGGGGGCGCGGCTGCTCTCTACCGCGGCTGGGTGGAGGAACTGGTTATGCGGTTCAGCGACCTGGTGCTGGCGTTCCCAGCGCTGCTTCTCGCCTTTCTGTTCGCTGCGGTGTTTCATGCCAGCACGCTTACGGCGATGGGCGCGATTGGAATCGCCTTCGTCCCCGTTTTCGCCCGCGTGGTTCGCGGCGCCGGGCTGCAGGTGATGGAGCAGGACTACGTCACGGCGGCGCGGACGTTCGGCAGCGGCGCGTTCGGGATTTTCTTTCGCCACCTGCTGCCCAACGTCGCCTCGGTGATGATCGTTCAGGCGACCATCGCCTTCGCCATCGCCATCCTGGCCGAGGCGGCGCTCAGCTATCTCGGGCTCGGCACTCCGCCGCCGACCCCGTCCTGGGGCCGGATGCTCAGCGACTCTCAGAACTACCTGGCGCAGGCCTCGACGCTGGCGCTGTGGCCCGGCCTCTCGATAGCACTCAGCGTGCTCGGGTTCAACCTGCTGGGCGACGGCCTGAGAGACCTGCTCGACCCCAAGCTCGTGCAGCGGATCCCGCCCCAGTGAGCGCCGTTGCAGCCGGGACCGAAGCGGTCATCCGCGTCTCCGACCTGAGCGTTCGCGTGGGCACGGTGGAGGCTGTCCACTCCGTCGGCTTCGAGCTGACGGCCGGCCGCCGCACCGGGCTGATCGGTGAATCGGGCTCCGGCAAGACGCTGACGGCCCTGGCGGTGATGGGCCTACTGCCCGACGGTCTCAACGCGAGCGGCCGGGCCCTATATCGCGAGCAGGACCTGCTCCGCCTCTCGGAAGGGTCACTCTGCCGACTCCGCGGCGACCGCCTTGGCATGATCTTTCAGGAGCCGCTCAGCGCGCTCAACCCGGTCCAGAAGATTGGTGAGCAGGTGGCCGAGCCGCTCCGCCTGCACCGCGGCCTCGGCGCCAGGGAAGCGCGCCACCGAGCCGGGGAACTGCTGGCGCGGGTGCAGATCCCGAGGGCGGCGGAGAAGCTCGGGCAGTATCCCCACGAGCTCTCCGGCGGCCAGCGCCAGCGGGCCCTGATCGCCATGGCGATCAGCTGCTCACCCGAGGTCCTGATAGCTGACGAGCCGACCACAGCCCTGGACGTGACAGTGCAGGCAGAAGTGCTGCGGCTGCTCGACCGCCTGGTCGACGAGGAGGGAACGACCCTGCTGCTCATCACTCACGACTTGCCAGTGGTGGCCGGCCTCTGCGACCGAGTGCTCGTCATGTACGGCGGCCATCTGGTCGAGGAGGGAGGGGTGGGAGAGGTGTTCGACAGCCCCCGACACCCTTACACGCTGGCCCTGCTGGAGTCGATCCCAGTCCTCGATCAGGAGCTGCCAGGAGGTCGCTTCCGGGCCATTCCCGGCGCGGTGCCGGGCCTGGGCCAGTTTCCCTCGGGCTGTCCCTTCCGCAACCGCTGTCCGCGCGCGAGCGAGATCTGCGCCACCATGCCCGCCCTGGAAGGCAACGGCCACCGAGCCGCCTGCTGGCATCCGATCACGTGAGCGAGCAGCCGGCGGCGGTCTTCCGCGCACGGAAGTTGAGCAAGCGCTTTGCGCTGCCTCGCCAGGCGCCCTGGCAGGCCAGGCGCTTCGTGGCAGCTGTCGAGGACGTCAGCTTCGAGGTGCTGCGGGGGGAGAGCCTGGGCATAGTCGGGGAGTCGGGGTCGGGCAAGAGCACTCTGCTCAAGCTGCTCCTCGGGTTGGAGAAGCCAGACGCGGGCGAGCTGCGCTATTTCGGGGAGTCGCTGCGGCGCGAGGTTCAGGTGGTCTTTCAGGATCCGGTCAGCGCTCTGGACCCTCGACTCAGCGTGGCTGACATCATCCTGGAACCGCTTCGAGTGATGCGCCTGCGCGAACCGCGCGAGGCGCGGCTGCAGGAGCTCCTGCAGGCGGTCGGGCTACCCCGGGCCGCGGCCGAGCGCTATCCGCATGAGTTCTCGGGCGGCCAGCGGCAGCGGATAGCGATTGCCAGGGCGCTGGCACCCCGCCCCCAGGTGCTGCTGGCCGATGAGCCGGTCAGCGCACTCGACGTCTCGGTCCGAGCCCAGGTGTTGAACCTGCTGCTCGACCTCCGGCGCGATTTCGACCTGACCCTGCTCCTCGTTTCCCACGATCTGGGCGTGGTGCGCCATCTCTGCCAGCGCTTGCTGGTGATGCAGTCGGGCAGGGTGGTGGAGGGGGGAGAGACCCGCCGGGTATTCGCTGCCCCAGCGGAGCCCTACACCCAGCTTCTGCTGGCTGCCATCCCGACCCTCAGTCAGCGCCGAACGGCCTGAGCCGTGGCCTGCCGGTAGGTTCCAGCTTCGCCGTGAATCGCCGGCCTGCGATGGCACGTACTTTTGGCATGAGGTGCGCAGAAGCTCAGGAAACCGCGGCAGGCTGGGCAGCAAAGCCGGCAGGCTGGTGGGACTGGCAGCAGTGGGGATTCTGGCGACCGCGGTCGCCTGCTCCACGTCGGCATCGATGTCAGCCAAGTCAGCGAGTCCACACCCAGCCTCAGCGACTCCGCTCCCGGCGTCCGCAGTACTGCCTCCGGCGAACGCCACGACCCTCCCTGGAGGCTGTGGTTCAACCCAGGTTTACCGGGGCGAGCTGCCGCCGTGGCTTCGTGACGGCTCTGCAGGCCTCGCGGGGATGGGTGGTATCCCCTACGTCATGGCGGGTCCGACAGCTACAGCCGGCTTCCTCTTCGGCTATCCCCTCAAGGCGGGGTCCGATGGATCGAAGATTCTGTGGGTCGTGAGCACCCCGCGGAACAATGCTGCGTTGGCGATCCAGGCCCACCCGTCGGGTAGCTCTGAACCCGTGCTGAAGGAGTCGCGTCCAGCCAACTCGGGCCCGGGAGAGATCTACCCGGACGGCGTATCAGTGCCCACCGCCGGCTGCTGGCACTTCAGCCTGCAGTGGGCGACCGGACACGCAGAACTGGACCTGCTCTACTCCACCTAGAGCGCTGAACCTAGCTGAAGGAGCTATCGAGGAAGAGCCGGGCGGCCTGCAGGTAGACCTCGGCTGAGGTGGTGAGGTCCTCCAGCTCGACGTACTCGTCCACCTGATGGGCTATCCACTTGCCGCCGGGACCGTAGGTGACGATGGGCA
>JALZAW010000133.1 GCA_030948155.1 Candidatus Dormiibacterota bacterium
CCAGCCTGGATGAGCTGCTGAGCAGCCGCGACATCATCAACCAGAAGCTGCAGACGATCATCGACCGGCAGACCGAGCCCTGGGGCATCAAGGTGAGCGCTGTCGAGGTCAAGGACGCCGAGCTGGCGCCGACCATGGTTCGGGCGCTGGCCAGGCAGGCTGAGGCAGAGCGCGAGAAGCGGGCCAAGATCATCGCCACCGAGGGCGAGTTCCAGGCCGCGCAAACCCTCGCCAACGCCGCCCAGGTCATCTCGACGCAGCCCGCGGCTCTGGCTTTGCGCTACATGCAGACGCTGCTCGACATGGGTTCGAACCAGAACTCGACCATCGTCTTCCCCATCCCGATCGAGCTGATCAAGCCGCTTTTGGCGGCGCCGGTGCCCATGAGCGGGCCGGTGCCTGTCGCGGCGAACAGGTCGGCACCCCTTACAGCAGACCCGGCCAGGAGTGCGTCATGACCTCGCCTCCCGACCTGAAGTCCGCGACCAGGATCTACTACTCACCGGACCGTGACGGGGGCGGCCATGGCTGCCCCCCTCCGTCCTGTTCATTACCCAACAAGCGGACGAAATCATGAGCGGCGCCGTCGGGAACTTGCTCGGATCACCCGGTCCTGAGGCACCGCCCAGCAGGCCACCGCCCGGCCCCTCTATAGGAGACTCTCGCTCGACGAGAGCACCGGCCGAGAGGCAGACCCTGGAGGAGAAGGTCGGTCAGCCCGAGCCGATGGCTGAAAGCATGCCGGCAAGGCTCCAGGGTCAGCCGATCAGCTACAAGGAATTCATCAGCGCGGTTCAGGAAGCGGGAGCGCTGGAGACGGCGGGCGAGGCCGCGGCTGCCGCCCAGGCCGCCTTGGGCGAGCTCGGGGGATGTCTCTCGTGGCCACAGGCACAGAACCTCGCTGCCTGGCTTCCGAGGCCTCTTCGCCAGCTGGTCAGCCTTCGTTCCTTCGAGAGCTCCATGTCCCGCTTCCGCCCGCAGGCCTTCGTGAAGATGGTGGCGGAACAGGAGCGCGTCGGCCTGAAGCGGGCCGCTCACGATACGCGAGCCGTGCTGCTGGCTCTGGACCAGACCCTGCCAAAATTCCTCGCGGAGCAACTGCATTCGGAGCTGGCGTCGCTCTGGGCTCCGCTCACTCATCCGTCGGCGGCCTCGGCAGCTCAACACAGCCTGTGATCGGTCGGAGTGACGCCATGACAGAGCCCAGGAGCCTGATCGCCTACCAGCTGGCGGAGCGAGAGATCGTGGCCGATGAGGTGGGCTGGAGCTTTGGCTTCACGTGGATATGCGTTTGGTGTTCGCGGAGTCGGCGGAGGACCCTTGAAAAGCGTCCAGCCATGATCGAGCCACGCTCCAGGAGCGGAGTCTAGAAGTGAAAAGAGCTTCTCTGCCGATCTTGGTCCCGCAACCGGGCCTGGAACAGATGGAGAGTTGCCATGCAATCTAACGAGATGGTCGTGGGTCGCGATGAAATGGACCGACTGATCCTGATGCGTGTGGACATCGACAAATACGAGACCGAAACAATTCCGGACCTGCATCAGCAAGCGGCGCTACTACGTCAGGCACTGCGGGAGTATGGATGTCACAAGCCGTCCTGCAGGATGACGCAGCAATCTGTGGCCAGCTGCACCTGTGGTCTCGAGGCTGCCATCGAGAACAGCAGGCTCTAGGTGGAGGGCTGACCCATGAACCTGAAACCTCTAGGTGATCGCGTGGTTCTAACGCCGATCGAGCGCGAGGACATGACCAAGAGCGGCATCGTCCTGCCCGACACCGTCAAGGAGAAGCCCGAGGAGGGTCTGGTCGAGGCTGTGGGCACGGGCCGAACCCTTGACAACGGGACCAGCCTGCCGATGGAGCTCAAGGTCGGTGACCGCGTGCTCTACGCCAAGTACGCGGGAAGCGAGTTCAAGCTCGAGGACATCGAGTACCTGATCATCAGCGAGAAGGACGTGCTGGCCGTGATCACCGGCAAGGCCACCCCGGCCAAGAAGTAATCGAGCGAGGAGGTAGACCATGGCGAAAGCAGTCGCGTTTGACGTAGAGGCGCGGCAGGGCCTACGGCGGGGCATCGACACCGTCGCCAAGTCAGTTCGCATCACGCTCGGGCCCAAGGGCCGCAACGTGGTGCTGGAGAAGAAGTACGGAGCGCCCACGGTGACAAACGACGGGGTCACCATCGTCCGAGAGATCGAGCTCAAGGACCCGAAGGAGAACACCGGCGCGCAGCTCTTGCGCGAGGTGGCGACCAAAACCAACGACGTGGCCGGTGATGGAACCACCACTGCCACGATCCTGGCCCAGACGATGATCAAAGAGGGCTTCAGGAACGTCACCGCGGGCGCCAACCCGATGCAGCTCAAGATCGGCATCGAGAAGGCCGTCGAGGCGGTCGTGGAGGAGATCAAGAAGCTGGCCATCCCTATCAAAGGTCACGAGGACATCGCTCACGTGGCCGCGATCTCGTCACAGGACGAGACCATCGGCGAGCTCATCGCCGAGGCCATGGACAAAGTCGGCAAGGACGGCGTCATCACTGTCGAGGATTCCCAGGGCATCGGCACGGAGCTGGAGACGGTCGAGGGCATGCAATTCGACCGCGGCTACATCAGCCCCTACTTCGTGACCAACCCTGACCGCATGGAGGCGGTGCTCGAAGACCCTTTCATCCTGATCACCGATCGCAAGATCTCCGCGGTCCAGGACCTGCTGCCAGTGCTGGAGAAGGTGGTCCAGCAGGGCCGCCCGCTCCTGATCGTGGCCGAGGATGTGGAGGGCGAGGCGCTGGCCACTCTGATCGTCAATAAGCTTCGCGGTACCTTCACCGCGGTTGCCGTCAAGGCCCCCGGATTCGGCGACCGCCGCAAGGCGATGCTTGAGGATATGGCCATCCTGACCGGCGCCCAGGTCGTCTCCGAGGACCTCGGTCTGAAGCTCGACCAGACCCGGATTGAGCAGCTGGGCCGGGCTCGCCGCGTGACGGTGACAAAGGACGACACCACGATCGTGGAGGGCGCGGGGAAGAGCGAGGCCATCCAGGGCCGGATCAAGGCGATCAGGGCCCAGGCCGAGGAGACCACCTCCGACTACGACCGCGAGAAGCTGCAGGAGCGGCTGGCCAAGCTGGCCGGCGGGGTTGCCGTGATCAAGGTTGGAGCGCCGACCGAGGTCGAGCAGAAGGAGAAGAAGCACCGGATCGAGGACGCACTCTCGGCCACGAAGGCCGCTGTCGAGGAGGGCATCGTGGCCGGCGGTGGCACCGTGCTGCTCAATGCCCAGGGGGTGCTCACCAGCGGGCTGGGCCTCGCCGACGACCAGGCGACCGGGGTGAACATCGTCCGCAAGGCCCTCGAGGAGCCGAGCCGCCAGATCGCGGCGAACGCCGGCGTCGAGGGCTCAGTGATCATCGAGGAGATCCGCAAGGGCAAGCCCGGCCATGGCTACGACGCCCTGAACAATCAGTACACCGACATGTTCAAGTCCGGAATCGTGGATCCGGCCAAGGTGACGCGGTCGGCGCTCCAGAACGCGGCATCGATCGCGGCCATGGTCCTCACCACCGAAGCGGTCATCACCGAGATCCCTGAGAACAAGGGAGCTGCGTCAGGCATGCCGCCCGACATGATGTAGGGCATTCCAGAAAACGGAGAGTGCTTCGAGAGGCCCTCGCCCCGGAAGCTTTGGGTATCGAGTGGCACAGTTCCTGACCCAGTCGGCGTCTCCGTCTTGGAGGTCAGCCGACCGGACCGAAGTGCGCGTCGTCGCAAGGGTAAGAGCGACTCGGTAGATGCCGAGTCATCGGCGAACCCATCGTCGCCCACGCCATCTTCGACCGTCTGGTGCACAACGCCCACCCATCGAGCTCCGCGGCGACTCGGCCGCCGAAGACCTCTACCAGCAGCTGCTCCTAGTGCATACCCAGGCTGGCGAGACAGCGGAGCGGCGCGAGGAGACCGGGCGCGCGCCGCGGAGCGGGTCAGGGATCGCAGACTTCCTTAGTCGCCCGGCCAATCGGCACGGGTTCAGCTCCACTTGAGGGAGTAGCCCGTACCCGGTTCGCTGACCAGCGTGCAGGGCAGGTCGGCACCGGAGAGCTTGCGCCGAAGTCGGACGACGTAGTTCCTGACCTGCTCCGCCGAGTGGTTTGGGGCCAGCCAGGCCTGGTCGGCCAGGTCCCGAGGGGCGAACCTCTGGCCCGGATGCTCGAGCAGGAATGTCAACAGCTCCGCCTCCCGCCGGCTGAGGCGAATGGAGCCGCCCTGGTGACGGATGACCCGGACCTCGTAGTCGAAGTCGATCCCTCCGCCCAGCTCTCTGACTCGCCGCTGCCAGAAGGCTAGGCGCCGGCGGAATCGGTCTCGCTCTTCGCTGAGGATCTTCAGGTCCGTCCGCCGGATCTCCTCGGCGGATTCCCTCCCGAGCCCCTCGACTGCCCGCCTGGTTCGAGCGAGCACGCTCTCTTTGAATGCGAGCAGCTCTGTGTACGCCGACATCCACCGGCGGGCGTCGTCGGGATGCGCCGTCTCGGTGTCCTCACCCTCGAGAAGCCGATCCTCGGCCACCGCGGCGCGCGCCGCATCCTCCGCGTCCTCCGCGTAGTTCATGCCCACCAGCTATCTTCCCTCCCCTTTGGCGGGAAAGGCCAGGAACGTGGACCCCAGGGCCGCCACCAACGGCTGTCCAGATCCGACACTCGATGCGGACGTCGCCCTTCTGGCTCCGCCAGTCCCGCCAGTCCCTCGACGACCCCCAGTGGACAACTGGGCGACGGTGCCGTGAAAGCGCCCCTCGGGGGCGAGCTGGACGTGGCTGCCGTCGTCCAGGACCTGCATGCCGGTCGCTCCAGCTGCTCAGCCAGCCAGCCGCACGTCAGAGATCGCTATGCCTGTCGCCGCGGCAATGCAGGCGCCGACCCTAGCGATTAACTCGTCCGATATCTCCCGTGGCTGCTGGCGCGAGGCCTCCTCAGGCTCTCCCAGGGAGACGGCAAGGACGCGGAGAGCGTTTGCGGTGGCGCGTTGTGACCAGCACCGGCTTAGTCCTGGCGTCATGAGACGACAGTTTCCGCCGCCCTCCTGTTCTCCTGCCTTGTCTGCGGGCATTTGTCCCTCTTTTTGCCCTCGGTCCTCCGCTTCCTCCGGGCCAGGCTCGGGCCTATGACGAGGAACTTAAAGGGCCGCTGTTGGACCGCCCGACGTCGAGGCGTAAGATCGGGGGCGCCCGAGACGGGGGATCTGACCCCCGCCCCGGACTTGACCACGGTGTGCGCGGGCACATCGCAGCCCGGCCAAATGCTAGCCGGTGACAGGTGCCTCCACCCGTACCGCAAAAGACCTATTGCGAGGGAGGTCGAGCAGTGGACCAACTTCCTGCCCGATGTCACCGCGGCCAGCGCCATCCTGGACCGCATCCTTCACCACTGCGAGGTCGTGGTCCTGAACGGCGACTCCTACCGGCTGCGGCAGGCGAAAGGAGTGGTCAGACCGAAGAACTGACCGTGGTAAACGACCCTCTGCGAATACTCTCGGCTGCGGCTGTCGAGGTTCCATTCAAACTAGCGTGTTGACCCGAGAGCAACCGGAAGCCCTTGACCAGGGAGGAGCCGAGATGCCAATTCTGCGGATTGAACACGCAGTCCCCGACTTCGATAGCTGGAAACAGGCCTTCGACAGCGATCCTGCCGACCGCAAAGGTTCAGGCGTTCGCCGGTTCGAGGTCTTGCGATCGGTCGACGACCCTAACTACGTCATGATCGACTTGGAGTTCGATAGCCTCGACGAGGCGGAAGGCCTCCTCAGCACGATGCGCCGAATCTGGAGTGGTGACGGCCAGAGGGTCATGAGGAACCCACAAGCCCGGATCGTTGAGACGGTGGAGACCAAGGAGCTCTAACAGTGCGTACCATTGAAGACAAGGGCAGGCTGTAAAGCAATACTGAACAACCAGCGTCGCCCAGGGGGAGCTGTACTGAGGCCCCAGCCTCCTGATACCTCGCGGCAAGTTCACTTTTGCCTGTATCCGCTGGAGGTACCAGAAATTTGATCGGGTCTAACCTGACGCACAGCACGTGGTTCGCCTAGGGCGCCCCCACGTCGCTGGATGGGGAATTCTGGTGTCGCTAGTGGGGAATCTTAGTGACGCTTGACAAGGAGAGCGGATGCTGTCGATAAGAGTTCGTGAGGAGAGCATTGCCGAGTTCGCCGAGAGCCGTTAAATCGTGAGCTGAGTTCAACCAAGGCGGCCGTCGTAGTGCGTTTACGAGTTTCTAGGGGGCAACCGAGCTATGCGTGAGGACGAGCGCCAGCCATTCCACATGGCTAACGACGAGCGGTCGGATTCCCGCGTTCTCCAGATCATCCCAGCCAACCCCGGGAGCTGGGCGGAGCTTCAGGAGCCGGGAGGTGAGCCGATCCGAGTCCCGCTGGCCTGTTGGGCGCTGGTCGAGGAAGACGACGGCCGTGGCGAATGGAATGTCCGCTACGTAGTCGGGATGATCGGCGGGGCAGGTGATGCGGTGCGGCTCGAGGCCGCCAACTCCAAGCCGAACTTTCGCGGCTATAGATTCGACTCCTCACAATCCATTGGCGGAGGAGCCCCTTGGTAAGCTCGCCCGAGTCGGCCCGGTGATTGGCCCTTGGATGGGTGGACTCCCATCGCAAGCCCTTCTCTCCTCGAATTCCGGCTTTACGGTCTGGGCGCTGAGATAACACTGCAATTTTACGAATGGACCTGTTACACTGGGCTGGTCGAGGCGCCGGTGGGCGCTGCCGACACCGGACCGGTTGGAGGACGTTGGTTTTCCAGGGTCGGTCCGGACATAAGTAAGGAGAGGTGCCTATATGCCCGATCCGCCGGACGACTTTCGCCGTCGAGACTGGGATAGCTGAGGCTCACACAGCACCACCAATAAGTGCCGAAAGGCCAGGGGTGAAGTT
>JALZAW010000134.1 GCA_030948155.1 Candidatus Dormiibacterota bacterium
CACATGGAAGCTGGCGTTGGCGCTGGTGCGAGTGAAGCGAGGGTCGACGTGGATGACCGGCGCGCCCTTGAGCTTCGCCTCCATCACCCACTGGAAGCCGACGGGGTGGTTCTCCGCCATGTTCGACCCCATCACGAGGATGCAGTCGGAGTGCTGGAGATCCTGCAGGAAGGTGGTGGCGCCGCCCCTACCGAAGCTTGTCCCCAGACCGGGGACTGTCGCGCTGTGTCATATCCGGGCCTGGTTTTCGACCTGGACGATGCCGAGTGCTGTGAAGAGCTTCTTGATCAGGTAGTTCTCTTCGTTGTCAAGGGTGGCGCCGCCCAGGCTGGCAACCCCCAGAGTTCGGTTGAGAGGGCGGCCTTCGGCGTCCTCGTCCTGCCAGCCCTCCGCCCGCGCGGCTATCACTCGGTCCGCGATCATGTCGAGCGCCTGCTCGAGCCGCAGATCCTCCCAGTCAGTCCCGTACGGCCGCCGGTATTTGACCTTGTACTCACGCAGCGGCGACTGCACCAGGTTGCGGCTCGCGGCGCCTTTGGGGCAGAGCCGCCCGCGAGAGATGGGGCTGTCCGGGTCGCCCTCGATCTGGGTGACCACCTCGTTCTGCACGTAGACCCGCTGTCCGCAGCCGACAGCGCAGAAGGGGCAGATGGACTGGACCACCCGGTCAGCCTGGTGGGTGCGGGGCAGGAGGGCCAGGGTGCGCTCGGAGCGGGCCGCCTCGCCCCTTCCGCTGCGATCTCGACCGGTCAGTTGGCGGGCGGCCGGCCAGTGCGCCAGCGGGTTCCTCATACCGCGGGCTCGGGGGCGGTGACGACCTTCTGCGCTTCTGCGCGCGGCGGTCGAATGATGAGCGGCACCACCGCCGCGATCAGCATCACGGCCGCTATCACGTACATGGCTGTGGAGTAGTGGCCGGTCCGATCGCGGACCTGAGCGATGAGAATCGGCCCGACCACCCCGCCCACGCCCCAGGCGGTCAGCATCAGACCATAGATGGAGCCGGCGAAGCGGGGGCCGAAGTAGTCGGCGGCGAAGGCGGGCATGGTCCCGAAGCCGCCGCCGTAGCAGAGCGCAATCACGCAGGCCAGGACCGCGAAGAGCACGTAGCTCACTGCCAGCGGCAGCAGGAAGAAGATCACTGCCTGAAGCAGGAACATGGTGAGGAAGACATAGCGGCGGCCGATGTAATCGGAGATGGTGGCCCAGACGACCCGGCCGGCCCCGTTGAAGATGGAGATCAAACCCACCAACCCGGCGGCTACCAGGGCTGTGGTGCCGGTCACCTCCTGCGCGATGGGCGCCGCCTGCGAGATGAGCATGATGCCGGCTGACACGTTGAGCGCCAGCATCAGCCAGAGGCAGTACCACTGCCAGCGCCCCAACGCCTGGCCGATGGTGAAGTCCTTACCCGCCCGCTGCGTCTTCTGCACCTCTGACGGCTGCCAGCCGGCGGGAGCGTAGCCGGTGGGCGCGGCGCGGTAGAACTGCGCGGCTACCACCACGACGAGCAGATAGACAATGCCCAAGCTCAAGAAGGTGGTGGCCACGCCGCTGCTCTTGATGAGCTGGGTGGCGACGGGAGCGGTAATGAGAGCGCCGGCGCCGAACCCGCCCACCGCGAGGCCTGTGATTACCCCCCGCCGGTCGGGGAACCACTTGACAAGGGTGGCCACCGGCACTATGTAGCCCAGCCCCAGACCTAGACCGCCGATTACGCCGTAGAAGAGGTACAGGACTGGCAGGTTGCGGGCGCCCAAAGACGCCCCGATCACGCCGATTCCGTAGACGATGCCGGCGATAGTCCCCATCAGACGCGGCCCCACCCGGTCAAGCAGGAAGCCGCCGATGGTGGAGCCGATGCCGAGAAAGAAGATTGCCAGCGTGAAGGTCAAGCTGACCTGGGTGGTGGTCCAGTGATTTAGATCCTTTAGCGGCTTGACGAAGACGCTCCAGGCGTAGACAGCACCCAGCGCCAGCTGCATGACGATGGCCGCCCCGGCGATGATCCAGCGCCGGCTGTCTAGGCTCGAGTCGGTGCGCGCGAGTGTCATGCTGCCGAGCCTACGAGCGGCCTCCCGGAAAGGCAATCAAAGAGTGGAGAAGCGGCTTGAATAGGCCCGGGAAGGCGGCGGCGACGGATTCGCCGAGCCGGAGGCTGGCTCCGGCTCGTCGCCAGAATCACTTCTGGTCCGACACAACCGAGCTCCTCTGGGGCGCAGCATCCGGTCTCACCATTCGAGCAGGAGGTGCCGCCTGATCCAGAATCTCGCCCTCTCGGTCGGTGCCTTCGTTCTCGGGGTGGTGGTGGTGATCTGGGCGACCGAGCGACTTTTGGAGGGCATGGTCGGCCTCGCCTCGCTGCTGCGCCTGGCTCCCTTCGCCATTGCCGGGATCTTCTCCGGACTGGAGGCCGAGAATGTGGCGGTGGGTGTTGTCGCGGCCCACGCGGGTGCCGCTGACATCGCTCTGGGGACTGTGTTCGGGGGCGGGATCTTCGTCGTCTGCGTGGCGCTGGGCCTGGGGGCGGTCCTGTTTCCCCTCCGAGTCGACCTACCAAGGGGAGTCGTGCTGGTCCTGGCAGCGTCGCCCCTGGTCGCCGGCCTGGCCCTGATTGGCGACAGGACTTCGAGGGTCGCCGGAGCCGTGCTGCTGGTCGCCTTTGGATTGGCCCTCGGCTACTTGGTCAAAGCTTCCCGCACGCATCGTTTCCTGGCCGGCGGGGAAACGCTTGAAGCGGCCGAGAAGTCGAGGCAGTGGTGGGTGCCCGCACTCCTCACGCTGGTCGGGATCGGCGTCATCGCGCTCGGCGCCGAGCTGGTCACGTTCGGCGCCGAGCGGATGATCAGCATCTACTCTGTGCCGGCTGCCCTGGTGGGGATGATCGTGACGCCAGCGGCGATCGAGCTGGAGGAGGTGATCCGCCAGGCCATCCCGGCCAAGGAGGGCCGGCCAGACATCAGCGCCGGCAATCTGGTGGGAACAGTCCTCTACTTCGTGCTCTTCAACCTGGGTCTCATCGCGGTCGTGGCTCCAGTGCGGGTCTCCTCACTGACGCACTCGCTTGACTGGCCATTCCTCGTCGCCGCGACCTGGCTGGCCGCGGTTTTCCTCTGGCGGGGAGGTGTCAGCCGGCTCCAGGGCGGTGTACTGCTGCTGCTCTACGCCGCTTATGTGGCCGCCCACCTCTGGCTCAGGTGAGGCGTCGATGGGCCGCTCAAGGAGGTGAGGCTGCGGGGGAACCTACGTTCCCCCGATCGCCTAGCCCTCGAGTACGAAAGTAATTAGCAGGTTGACCTGGTAGGCGGTCACGCGGCCATTGCTGACCTCCACCTTCTGCTCTTTGACCCAGGCTGAGCTCACGTTTCGAAGCGTCTGCGAAGCCCGCTGCACAGCTGTCTGGATGGCGTCGTCGAAGCTCTTTTCCGACCGTGCCGCGATCTCGGTGACTCGGGCCACACTGCCCCCGCCGGTGGACTGGTTCATGGTTCGACCTCCCTGCTGCGCGCCCACACGTGGGTGGCGGGCGCCTTAGCGCTCAGTCTGCAACATCCACGGCCGGCCTGCTGCCATGACCTTCCCAGGCTGCACCTCGGCTCACCCACCAGAGTGTATTGACAGAGCCCAGCGGGTGAGCCTTAGTGTGCTGAACGGATGACCATCCAGCATGACCTCGAACGGGCACTCGGTCGGCGGGTGCTGGCGGTCGACCTCGTCCCGGAGGGTCACTCGGGGTTCACGTACCGGACTCACCTGGAAGGCGGTCAGCAGGGGATCCTCCGGCTGCCGCCGCCTGGTGCCCGGATCGCCGGTCCCGCCGACATCCCGCGCCAGGGCCGCATCATGCAGGCGCTCAGCGGCGGGGGTCTGCCCGTGCCGGAAGTTATCGCGATGAGTGAGGAGTCCATCATCGACGGCCGCCCCTTCGTACTCATGGCTGCCGTCGACGGGGAGCGCATCGAGAAGGTGGCCGGCCTGATGTCCGACGAGGAGGTTGCGCTGTCCGGGATCGAGGCCCTCCAGAGGATTCACGCGCTGCCGCTGGAGATGACTGGCATCGGCGACGAGCATGCGGTGACGCCGGACGAGGAGGTGACCCGTTGGGTGTGGCTGATGAAGCGAGCGCCCGAGCAGCTGACCCGGCGGGCACCGACACTTGCCGCCCTTCTCTCGGCCAACCTCCCGCCAGTTGCTCAGCCTACCTTGGTCCACGGCGACTATCACTTCGGCAACATGCTGTTCAGGGACAGGCGAGTGGTGGCGATTCTCGACTGGGAGATAGCCGAGGTGGGACAGCCGCTGCTGGATCTCGCCTGCTTGTCGTTGGCCGCCCGCACCGGACGGGCAGGCGCCGGTGTGCCAGGTGGTGGCCAGGTCGACGTCACCGACGATCTGCTCCTCAACTGGTACGGCGCAGATGCGGCAGGATACTGGTGGTATCTCGCGCTGACGTACTACAAGTACGCAGCCA
This sequence comes from Candidatus Dormiibacterota bacterium, assembly GCA_030948155.1. GTDB lineage: Bacteria > Chloroflexota > Dormibacteria > Dormibacterales > Dormibacteraceae > Dormiibacter. The sequence goes on from JALZAW010000134.1 coordinate 4,472, forward strand.
TATTTGGCTATAACCTGATGCTTCACCGCCGGGGCAAGCGGCTCGATCCGATGTATGAGAGCCGAACGGAGACGATAGTTGAGTTCATCGATGAGGGAATCCGTCTGCTTCAAGAAGGAAGCGTCTGAAATTGGCCTGGGACTTCGAAACCGAACCAGAATTCCAAGTGAAGCTGGACTGGATGCGGACCTTCATGAAGGAGGAGGTCTGGCCTCTCGAGGTTCTCGTCGACCAGCTCCCGGAGGACCGCTTCTGGGCCCTGGTGGGCAAACTTCAGGCTGAGGTCAAACGGCGCGGCCTGTGGGCTACCCACCTGCCCCCCGAGCTGGGCGGTCAGGGCATGGGTCAGCTCAAGCTCGGGCTCATGCATGAGATCGAGGGCAGCACGTTCTGGGGCCCCATGGTTTTCGGCAACAACGCGCCTGACACCGGCAACTCGGAGGTTCTGGCGCTCTTCGGGACACCGAAGCAGAAGGAGCAGTGGCTCTACCCGCTGCTCGACCAGAAGATCTATTCAGGCTTCTCGATGAGCGAGCCGGAGAACGCCGGGTCCGACCCCGTGAACCTGTCGACTACCGCGATCCTCGACGGCGACGAATGGGTCATAAACGGACACAAGTGGTTCACCACCAATGGGCTCGTCGCGTCCGTTCTGATAGTGATGGTGGTGACCGACCCCGAAGCAGGACCGTTTGAGCGCGCGTCGATGCTGCTGGTCCCGACCGATACGCGGGGCGTGGACCTGGCCCGGAACATCCCGACGATGGGCGATCCCGAGCCGTTTGGCTTCGGGCACGCCGAGGTCTACTATCGGGATGTTCGCGTTCCCCGGGACAACCTGATCGGGAATCGCGGCGAGGGGTTCAAGATCGCGCAGCACCGGCTTGGGCCCGGACGCATCCACCACTGTATGCGGTGGCTCGGCCAGTCTCGGCGAGCCTTCGACATCATGTGTGAACGCGCGCTCCAGCGGGAGGCGTTCGGAGGCCCTCTGGCCTCGAAGCAAACCATCCAGAACTTCATCGCTGACTCCGCGGCGGAGATGGAGGCGGCGCGCCTCATGACCCTGCACGCCGCCTGGAAGATGGACAGGTTTGGTCAGCAGGCGGCGCGGCAGGAGATCGGCATGATCAAGTTCTTTGGAGCGGCGGTCCTGCACAGGGTGATCGATCGTGCGATCCAGACCTGCGGAGGCCTCGGTTACTCGGGCGACCTTCCCTTGGAGGCGATGTACCGTCACGCTCGCGCCGCCCGCATCTACGACGGCGTCGACGAAGTGCACAGGCAGACTGTCGCGCGGCTCGTCCTCAAGGACTACGAGAAACCGCCGGGACTGTTCCCCTCCGACCACATCCCAACCAGGCGCGCCGCGGCGAGGGCTCGCTTCGCGGATCTCCTCGACGATGAGTAATCGCCCGTGGGAGACCCCGAAGGGAACGGATAGAACAATTAGCTCGATGAGCAATCCCAGCCTTTCCGCCGACGAGGTTCTGACGACGACCCGGGCCGTCCGCAAACGGCTCGACTTCGAGCGCCCGGTTCCCCGCCAGCTGCTCCTGGAGTGCCTGGAGATCGCCGTCCAGGCGCCGACCGGTTCCAACCGCCAGGGCTGGCAGTTCGTGTTCGTCTCCGATCCGGCGAAGAAGAAGGTCATCGCCGACTATTACGGCCGATCGTTCGACGCCTACGCGAGCCAGCCCGGCCCAACCTACCCGGATGGGGACGTCAGGGCCAAGCGCGGTGACGCGGTCAGGACATCGTCGCAATACCTGCGCGAGCGGATGCACGAAGCCCCGTGGCTGCTGATCCCGTGCATCATGGGCCGCCTGCCGGAGGGAGCGCCGACGGCCGTTCAGGCGAGTCTCTACGGCTCAGTCCTGCCGGCGTTCTGGAGTTTCATGCTCGCCGCGCGAACGCGCGGCTTGGGCACTGCCTGGACCACGCTGCACCTCCCCTTCGAGCGCGAGGTGGCCGACCTGCTCAATATCCCCTTCGAGCGCGTCACCCAGGCCGGGTTGACGCCTGTGGCCTACTACACCGGCCGGGGTTTCAAACCGGCGCCTCGGATCCCGCTCGATGCCATCACTCACTGGGAGAGCTGGTAGCCAAGGAATGGGCAGGCTGCGGATCGCTATCGTCGCACCGCCGTGGATACCGGTGCCGCCGCGCGGTTACGGCGGCATCGAGCTGGTGGTCGACCTGCTCGGGCGGGAGCTGCTGCACCGTGGGCATGACCTCACAGTCTTCGCCTGCCAGGGCTCGGATCCCGAGTTGAACGTTGTAGCTCTGGCCGACGACGACTGGTTCAATGACCTCGGCACGCCCGACCAGCGGGTCCGGGAGGCCACGTACCTGCGACGGGTCTACCAGTTCCTGAAGGGCGACCAATTCGATGTAGTTCACGAGCACACGGAGTACCCCGGCATCATGCTCGCCCACACCCTCGG
>JALZAW010000135.1 GCA_030948155.1 Candidatus Dormiibacterota bacterium
CAGGACGCAGGCCAGATCGGTGCTGCCAACGCCGGCGGCGAAGTTGTTCAACGCGCCGTAGGTGCAGGAGTGGGAATCGGCGCCAACCACGAGCTCGCCGGGCAGGACCAGGCCGCGCTCGGGCAGAACAGTGTGGCAGATGCCGCCCTGGCCGACCTCGAAGTACCACTTGACGCCCATCTCGCGCGCGAACTCGCGGGTGAGCCGGCCCAGCCCCGCGCTGGCGACGTCCTTGGCAGGCTGGAAGTGGTCCTGAACGACCGCCACCCGCTCCTGATCCCAGACGCGGGTGGCGCCCATCTGCTCGCGCATGATGCGGCCGGCGTGCGGGATGGTCAGGTCGTGACCCATGGCGAAGTCGACCTTGGCCAGCACGAGATCGCCTGGCCTCACCTCCTCGCGACCGCTGGCTCGGGCCAGGATCTTCTCGGTCATCGTCATCGGCATCAGCTAAGTACCTCCCGGCCCGACCTAGAGCCGCTTCACGATGGCGTCGCCGGCTTCGCTGGTGCTGAGGCAACCGCCCAGATCGCGCGTGCAGTCACCTGCTCTCACCGCCGCCTCCACCGCGCCTGCGATCCTCTGCGCCTGTTCAACCTCACCCAGGTGAGCAACCATCATAGAGGCGGTCATGATGGCCCCCACCGGATTGACCAAGCCCTTGCCGGCGATGTTCGGGGCGCTGCCGTGGACCGGCTCGAACAGCCCGCGGCCGCTCTCTGGATTGATGTTGGCGCTCGGCGCGACGCCCATACCACCGACCAGGGCAGCTGTGAGGTCGCTCAGGATGTCGCCGAAGAGGTTGCCAGTGACGATGACCTGGAATTGGCTGGGATCCCTGACCAGCTCCATCGCCGCTGCGTCCACGTAAAGGTGTCGCGTCTCCACCTCGGGATGCCGGGCCTGAACTGAAGCCCAGCAGTCCTGCCAGAGGCCGCCGGCGTGGTTCATCGCGTTCGACTTGTCCACCATGCAGACCTGGCGCCGGCCCAGGGTGAAGGCATGCTCCAGGATGCGCATCACCCCGCGATAGGTGTTGACGTCCTCCTGGATCGCCACCTCATCATCGCTACCGCGCCGGATCCTGCCACCGGCGCCCACGTAGAGGCCCTCGGTGTTCTCGCGCACGACCATCAGGTCCACTGCCCGCTTCGCCTCATCCCGAATGGGACTCAACCGATCGTGGAAGAGACGGGCCGGGCGAAGGTTGACGTAGAGGTCCAGCTCGAATCGAATTCGCAGCAGCACCTGGGCCGGATAGCCGACGTCGCGAATGCGGGGGTCGCCGATGGCGCCGAAGAGGATGGCGTCAGCACTGGCAGCCTCACGGAAGGTCTGCTCCGACATCGCTGGCTCGCCACGCAGGAGGGGGCCGGCACCGACTTCGAAGTCCTCCAGCTCATAGGGCAGGCCGGCCGCCCGTAGCACCTTGACGGCCTCGGGAGTCACCTCCTGGCCGGCCAGGTCGCCCGCCAGCACTGCTATCTTGCGGGCCTGTCCGCTCAAGGCTTCTGCACGAGCTGATAGGTCACGCCGCCGGAAGTGCGCTGTTCAGTCCAGGCGTTCTGGCGGCCACCGATCTCGACCGGTCCGCGGCCGAAGCTGACGCCTTTCGCCTCCAGGCTGGCCATCGTCTCGGCCAGGCTGTCGACGGTCAGTGCGAGGTGGTCGATCTTGGCCTGGGCGCCCTCCAAGACCCGATCTCGGGCGGCTGGGTCAAGCTCTTGGATCAGTTCGATCTCGACATCTCCGCACTTATAGAACACACCCCTGCGACCGATCGCCGAGGCGTCCACCTCGCGATCCAGCTGCAGGCCGAGCACCTCGCTGAGAAAGCGTTGGGCCCCCGGCAGATCTGCCACCACCACACCTACGTGATCCAGTCTTTTGACACTCATGGCGACTAGTCTGCCCCCCAATGGCGACAGTTGCCGCAGGGCCCCGTGGTGATCGAGCCTCAGGCGGGCTGGACGAGCAGGCCGGCGAAATCGGTGTCCCGGATCTCGCCCACGAAGGAGCGGTGCCCTTCGGCGGGGAGGTCGATGGCGGCCTCGTAGACGAAAGCGTAGACGTTGTCGATGTTCCAGAGGCCGTAGCCGCGCAGGGCGAGGCTCTCCGGAAGCGCCGGGTCGAGCTTCCCCGCCTGCAGCAGGGAGCTGGCCTGGGAGTAGATGGCGCGCAGCACGTTGAGCTGCATCTGAAGTTCAGCGATCTCCTTCGGATCCTCGTCGGCAGCCGTCATGGTGTCGATCTGCTCTTCAAGCTCCCGCATCTCCCGCTGATACTCGTCCATGCCAGCGAGTCTAGGGGCGCCCCCCGGGGCCTCCCTGACCCCATGCCGGTCCGCTGTCAGTGTCGGCAGCTTCAGCCGGCGCCCGTGGAGCAAGTCGCCCTGTCCGATTCGGGTGCGACGGCAGGATCGAGGTCCTCGCCTAGGGCGGGTTTCGAGCGAGTCCGGGGAAGTGGCGGTGGCTCCCGCGGAATGATCCTCCGAGGCCCAACGGTAGGGATTGCATGACAGTGCACGTTGGCAAAGTGGGAATTTGGCGAAGCTGGCGGCAGGTCAACGTCGAGCTCGCTGCGGCGGTGGAGCGGCTGGGCTACGGCGCCATCTGGCTGGGCAGTTCGCCCCCAGGTGATCTCAAGATCGTCGAGAATCTGCTCGACTCCACGAGCACCATCACAGTTGCGACAAGCATCGTGAACATGTGGAATGAAGACGCCGCCCCCGTCGCTGCCTCCTATCAAAGAATCACGGCCAAGCATCCCGCCAGATTCCTACTGGGTGTGGGTATCGGGCACCCGGAGGCCACCCAGGCTTACCAGCGGCCCTATGACAAGATGGTCGCCTATCTCGATCAGCTCGACCAGGCTGGTGTGCCTGAGCAGGAGCGGGTCCTGGCCGCGCTCGGGCCGCGGGTGCTGAAGCTGTCGGGCGAGCGCACCGCCGGTGCACATCCCTACCTCACCACGCCTGAGCACACCAAACAAGCGCGCGCGATTCTGGGCCCCGGCCGGCTTGTCGCGCCCGTGCAGAAGGTGGTCATGGAGACGGATCCGGAGCTGGCGCGAGGCATCGGGCGCCCGGCGGTACAGAAACCCTATCTGGGTTTGAGCAATTACCTCAAGAACCTCCGCCGGCTCGGCTATACCGATGCAGACCTCGCCGAGGGCGGCAGCGACAGGCTGATCGACGCGCTCGTGCTACACGGTGACGCGGGGACCATCACGCGGGGCATCGCCGGGCACTTCGATGCCGGCGCCGACCACGTTGCGATTCAGGCGCTCACGACCGTCGACGGTGATCCGCTGCTGACGTACCGCGCCCTGGCCGGCGCGCTCGGGATTGGCTGAGCCGACCTTCGGCGCCAGGGTTCCAGCTCTGGAGGAGCAGCGGCGCCGGAATGCGGCCTTCACCTCTTACAAGCAAGTCAGCCGCGGTTAGCTGGCTATTCCACCGGCCTGTGTGGGATGCGATCAGGCCTTGATCCGAGCGGCAGGCACTGGCTTGCTTTCAGTCTGGTGCTTCAAGTCCATGGGCACCGGCGCCGCCAGGAGCGGGCGGATCAGCTCGATTGGGATCGGAAAGACGATTGTCGAGTTCTGGTTGGAGCCCATGTCCAGCAGGGTCTGCATGTAGCGCAGGGCCAGCGCCGCGGGTTGGGTCGATATGACCTGGGCGGCGTTGGCCAGCGTCTGGGCTGCCTGAAACTCGCCCTCGGTGGCAATGATCTTGGCTCGCTTCTCGCGTTCCGCCTCGGCTTGCCTGCCCAAGGCCCGAACCATCGTCGGCGCCAATTCGGCGTCCTTCACCTCGACCGCGCCGACCTTGACGCCCCAGGGCTCGGTCTGACCGTCGATGATGGTCTGCAGCTTCTGGTTGATGATGTCCCTGCTGCTGAGCAACTCGTCCAGGCTGGACTGACCCAACACCGCCCGCAGGGTGGTCTGCGCGATCTGCGAGGTGGCCTGGCGGAAATCGAAGACGCGAGTGATGGCGGCCCGCGCATCGAGGACCTGGAAGAAGATCACCGCATTGACCTTGACTGTGACGTTGTCGGAGGTGATCACTTCCTGAGGCGGCACCTCGAGCGTGATCACGCGCAGATCCACCTTGGTCAGCCGGTCAAAGCCGAAGGGGATGATGAGGAAGAGGCCAGGTCCCCTGAGGTCGATCAAGCGGCCAAGCCGGAAGACGACGCCTCGCTCGTACTCCCTGGCGATCCGGATGCTGGACGAGGCCAGCAACAGGGCCAGCGCCACGATCACTATCAGGACAATCAACGCTGTCATCTGCCAGCCTCCTCGGACCCACGCGGCGTTCCAGTCACCTTGGCAAGCTTATCTTGACCTGCTCGGATCACCTGCTCAGGATCTCACCTGCAAAGAGCCTGGCACGGAACCGGTCACCGAAACGCGGAAGACCTCAACGACAAGGTCAGTGGTCCGGTTGTGCGGCGTTAGTGGAAGACCGAGTGGTTGGCAACCAGGCCCGCGATCAGGATGGCGATGATGTTGATCACCTTGATCATCGGGTTGATAGCGGGTCCGGCGGTGTCCTTGTAGGGGTCGCCCACAGTGTCGCCGGTCACTGAGGCCTTGTGCGCCTCGGAACCCTTGCCGCCCAGGTTTCCCTCTTCGATGTACTTTTTCGCGTTGTCCCAGGCGGCGCCCCCGCTGGTCATGAAGAGCGCCAGGAAGAGGCCCGTGACGATGGCGCCGAGCAGCAGGCCGCCGAGCGCCTTGGGGCCCAGCACCAGGCCCACCACTATTGGCGCCAGCACAGGGATCAGGCCGGGCAGGATCATTTCCTTCTGCGCCGCCGCAGTCACGATCCGCACCGCGGGGCCGTACTCCGGCTTGGCGGTGCCCTCCATGATGCCCGGGATCTCACGGAACTGGCGCCGCACTTCCTGGACCACCAGGCCGCCGGCCCGACCGACCGCCAGTATCGCCAGCGACGCGAACAGGAAGGGCAGGATGCCGCCCAGGAAGAGGCCGACGATTACCGCCGGGTCGGAGAGGTCGAACGTCTGGTGCTTATTCACCTTGTCGAGCTCCTGCGTGTAAGAGGCGAAGAGCACCAGCGCCGCCAGGCCGGCCGAGCCGATGGCATAGCCCTTGGTCACAGCTTTCGTGGTGTTGCCCACGGCGTCCAGCGGGTCGGTGATGTCGCGTACTGCCTGAGGCAGATCCGCCATCTCGGCGATGCCACCGGCGTTGTCGGTGATCGGCCCGTAGGCGTCGATCGCCACCACAATGCCCGTCATCGACAGCAGCGACACAGCGGCGATCGCGATGCCGTACAGGCCGCCCAAGTTGTAGCTGAAGAGGATACCGGCGGCTATGCAGATGACCGGCAGCGCGGTGGCCAGCATTCCGACGGCGCTGCCCGCGATGATGTTCGTCGCGTGCCCCGTCTCCGACTGCCTGGCGATGAGGTGCACAGGCCAGTAACGGGTCTCGGTGAAGAACTCGGTGATGGCCACTATGAGGATCGTGATCACGAGGCCGACAACGCCGCAGAAGAAGAGGTTGTTGGGGTCGTTCACGCCGTGACCTGCCTTTAGCAGGCCGTCGCCGACGAAGTACTCGGTAACGAGGTAGAAGCCGATGAGCGCGATGACCGCCGCCACTATCAGGCCGACGTAGAGCCCGCCCATGATCCAGCGCGGAAAGTAGACCCGCACCGCCAGCGTGCCGGCCACCGAGCCTACGATCGAGACGGCGCCGAGCAGGAGGGGGTAGACCACCCAGGCAACCTGGCCGCCGAAGAGCAGGGTGCCCAGCAGCATGGCCGCGACCATTGTCACTGCGTAGGTCTCGAAGAGGTCAGCTGCCATGCCTGCGCAGTCCCCGACGTTGTCGCCCACGTTGTCGGCGATCACTGCCGGGTTGCGGGGGTCGTCCTCCGGGATGCCCGCTTCTACCTTGCCGACCAGGTCGGCGCCGACGTCGGCCGCCTTGGTGTAGATGCCACCTCCGAGCCGGGCGAAGACGGAGACCAGCGAGGCGCCAAAGCTAAGGCCGACCATCGACTCCGGGCTCTTGGTGAAGTAGTAAGAGATGGCCACGCCGAGCAGCCCCAGGCCGACCACCATGAAGCCGGTGACGGCGCCGCCCCGAAAGGCGACGGCGAGGGCTTTGTTCAGGCCGCCCCGAGCCGCTTCCGCCGTGCGCAGGTTGGCGCGGACAGAGACGTTCATACCCACGTAGCCGGCTGCCGCGGAGAGGGCGGCGCCGACGATGTAGAGGATGGCGGTGACCCAGTTCAGGCCGAACCCGATAACCACCGCCACAACGATTCCGATGATGAAGATGACTGCGTATTGGCGGTTCAAATAGGCGGCTGCGCCTTCCTGGATCGCCGCCGCGATCTCGACCATGCGGGCGTTGCCGGGTGCCTGGCGCAGCACGTTCAGCGTTAGGAGAGCGGCGAACAACACGGCTACAAAGCCGCCGCCGATCGCCAGGACCACGCTCGAATCCATTGACTTCCCTCTCTCTTCTTGAGCCTGCCGCCTTGAGCAGGCGGCCTTGATTACGGACTGGGAGTAGGCTTGACCGGAGGTTGTGCCAGCGCCCGGTCGAACTCGTCGACCTCGACGCTCGAGATCACATAAACCCTCTGGTCCCCGCCCCTCTGGGCGTAGTAACCGGAGCCATCGAAGCTCTGGTTACCGACGGATAGCGTATACGACGCGCCTGCCGCCGTGCGGCAGGAGACGACCTCGCGCGGCTGCGTCAGGCCCTCCGCCGCCCCGTTCCCACCGTTCTGCAGTGTGTTCAGCACCCGGATGGAGTTGAGCGCGCTGATCAGCGTCGTGATCCGACCGTGGT
>JALZAW010000136.1 GCA_030948155.1 Candidatus Dormiibacterota bacterium
CCGCTTGGCAGAATGGGGGCGTGAACACCCTTCCCGGCCAGCCGGAAGGCTCGGCCCCGGCGCTGCAGGAACTCTTCCGAGCCCTCATTGCGCAGTTGGGCGAGGACGTCAGGCGCGCGGGGCTCCGGGGAACGCCTGAGCGGGCGGCCGACTCGCTCACCTACCTGACCGGCGGCTATGGCGCTGACCTGGAGGCCCTGCTGGGAGACGCGCTGTTCGAGCAGCAGTACGACGAGATGGTCCTGGTCAAGAATGTGCAGTTCTACAGCCTCTGCGAACACCACCTGCTGCCCTTCTTTGGCAGTGCCCACGTCGCCTACCTGCCGCGCGGCAGGGTGCTGGGCCTGAGCAAGGTTCCCCGCCTGGTGGATGTCTTCGCTCGCCGCCTCCAGCTGCAGGAGCGGATGACGAGGGAGATCGCTGAAGCGCTGCTGCAGCTCACCGAGGCCAAGGGCGTCGGCGTGGTGATTGAGGCGCGCCATCTCTGCATGGAGATGCGCGGGGTGGAGAAGGTCGGCGGTCAGACGGTCACCTCCTGCATGCTGGGCGTCTTCCGCTCCGACGCGCGCACCAGAGGCGAGTTACTGAACCTGATCGGCCGCTAGGGCACTACCGGCCGGGGGTCCGGCGCAGAGCCTGCAGAAAGCCTGGATCGCGCGCCAGCGTGGCCTCGGTGGCCGAGCGTCCCAGCTCCTCCAGCTCGCGGGGCAGCCGCACCGGCCGACCGTCGCTTGCGCGCACCCACACCCACTCAGTCAACACCTCTGCCAGTGCCTCACCGTCAGCCACCCGACAGATGTCCGTCTGACGCACACCGCGGCTGCCGCGCAGATAGAGCACCCGAACAGTCAGCTCGACCACATCGCCGAACTGGGCAGGTCTGTGGTAGGTGACCAGGCTGCGATGCACCAGCCACCAGCCGCCCCGTACCCGGCTCCAGGCACGGCCGTAGCCGGCAAGCTCGGCGTGGTCCATCGCCATCTGCTCCGCCCAGTTGAGATAGACGGCGTTGTTGACGTGGCCGTTGCTGTCGAGCTCGTAGTGACGCACCGGCCAGCGCGCGGTGTAGCAGGTGAAGTCAACGCTCACGCCGAAACTAGGTTAGCTGCCGGGCAGCCTCACTCCCGGGATCAGCGTGGAGCGGCAGTGGTCGTCCAAGCGGTCAAGGAGATCTGGCCGGCCTGCCTCAGTGTGGCCACGCTATTGGAAGACGGCGCTGCTCAGGTGTATCGCCGGTTTCTGGCATCGGCTGGACAGGCCCCTGGTCAATTTGATCGCCGATCGACGGCCGCTGGACCGAAACCGGCCGCAGTCAGGCGCTGCGCGGACCGGGGCAGGGCGAGCGACCGGCAAAGGCTCCGGCTATGGCGGCGTAGCCACGAGTGTTCGGGTGAAAACCGTCGGCGCTGAGCCAATCGGGGTGCTGGGTGGCCATGTCGCCCTGACAGTGGAGGTCGATCAGCGTGGCACCGTGACGAGCGGCCACCCGGGCTATCGCCACGTTGTAGCCGGCCACGGCGGCCCTGATGGCTTCCGGCTGGGGCGGCGGACGGTCATGGATCAGGCACCGGGGCCCCGCTTGCGGGCCCAGGCAGTCCCGGTAGGCAGGCAGCCCATCAAGAACCGGCGTGTTGGCCAGCAGCACGCGGGCGCGGCCGCCCTGGCGGAGGGCCGCCACCAACTGGTCGAGCTGCTGTTCATAGGTGTCTACTGGCACGCTGTGCAGAAGATCGTTGGTATTCAGCCACACTGTCGCCAGATCCGGTCGCACCCCGAGCGCATTGGAGAGCTCAGTGGTCAAGGCCCGCTGAGTGGTGGCACCTGGTGAGCCGAAGTTGTAGAAGACTGCCGATTCCGGCAGGTAATTGCTGTAGAAGACCTGGGGCCAGGCGTCTCGCTCCGGATGTTCAGCGCCCAAGCCGACAGTCTCACTGGCGCCGAGCGCGGCGTAGACGTGCGCGTTGAAAGCTGTCCGCTGTGAAGGTGTTGGCGGGGTGGCTGGGCTGCTCTGTAGCCCGCAGGCACAGAGCAGCAGTCCAGCTATGCACGCCGGCCAGCGCCAGCGGAGTGAGCTCCGGGCGATGCCCGTCACAGCTCAGCCATCGCTTCACTGGCGGACATCTTGGCGGCGCGCAGGGCGGGGACGGCTGCCGCGATCATTGCCAGTAGCCAGCTGCCGGCCAGGCCCAGTAGGACCACCACCACTGGCAGGTCCTGGAGCCTCAGCGCCTCGATCGAGATGCCCTGCTGTGTCAAGTACTCGCTGACCTTCAGAGCCAGCAGTTGGGCCAGCAAAAGGCCTGCTGCCGTTCCCAGCACCCCACCTGTGAATCCCACCACCGTTGCTTCGAGTAGAAACCAGCGCACCACGTCGCGATCTCGGGCTCCGATTGCCTTCAAGACTCCAATCTCGCGGCGCCGCTCCCTCACGGCAGTGAGCAGGGAATTGGCGATGTTGAGTCCCGCGAGAAGGACTGCGATGGCGCCGATCCCGACCAGCACGATGTCCACGACGTGCAGGTAGCGAAGCACAGCCCCCAGAACATGCTCAGGAGCGCTTGTGGCGAAGCCGATTTGATCGATCCCCACGCGAACGTTGTGCATCGTGTCAATGCTGTCGGCGATCACTATCAGCGCCGAATAAGGGGAGCGGATGCTGCCCTCGCCGCGAAAAGCAGCTGGTGCCGACGCGCCTGACAGCTCCCAGTCACGCGCTGCAGCAGTCTGCTGCAGCGGCACCAAGAGATCTGCGCCTGCGATGTCCTGTGAAACGACGCCGACCACCTTGGCTCGAAACCAGCGAGGCCGGAAAGGAACATCAGAGGCGGGCGCCTCAGCCCGCGGCTCGGCGACCTGGATCGCCTCTCCCACTGCTGCCCCTGGCGAGCCGCCTGGGTGCGTGTGGTCCAGGTAGGACTGCGTCACCGCCACCTCGGTCAGCGAGGTGGCCGCCGGGAGCCTGCCGGCCAGCACGGAGACAGGGGAATCGGGGCCCAACGCGAGGTCGGTGCCGGCCATAATGGCGCCGAACGGTTCGCCGGAGGCCGGCACCACCAGTACCGGCGCCGCCTGGATGGGCACAACAGCGCGTACGTTCGGGAGCCGCCGAATCTGGCTGATAGCAGCGTCGTTGAGATCCTTGTGGCCGGCGAGCTGAAAATCGTCGGTCTGCAGCTGCCAGGCCGCCGGCGCATCGTCAGCTACCTTGATCGCGCCGACCGGCAGGCCCTTGCCAAAGTGCTCGACCGCCCGGCTCTCGGCTACCGAAGCGATGCTGCCGAGAGCCACCAGAAGGGCGCTTCCGACGGCTACGCCGAGGACAGTCAAGCCACTTCGGGCCGGCCGTCGCAGCAGGCTGCTCAACGCCAGCCTGAGTGTCGCTGCCCAGGTCACGCTGCCTCGAGCCTCCCCTCTCGCAGGCGCAGAGTTGTGGCCGCCCGAGAGGCGAGCAACCTGTCGTGCGTCACCACGAGAAGCGTGGCGCCGTACTCGTCGCGGAGCCGTTCGATAAGTTCCATCACGCGCTCTGCGTTCAGCTCATCCAGGTTGCCGGTCGGCTCATCGGCCAGCACGAGTGCCGGCCGGTTGACCATGGCTCGAGCCACAGCCACGCGTTGTCGCTCTCCCCCGCTCAGCCTGCCGGGGAGATGGCCGGCCCTTTCGAGAAGCCCAATTTGCGCCAATAGCCCTCTTGCTCGAGTTACCGCTTCGCGCCGAGTGAGTCCGTCGATGAGCGCGGCGAGAGCGACGTTCTCCAAGGCTGTCAGGCTCTCGACAAGACAGTGATGCTGGAACACAAAGCCTATCGTCCGGCTGCGAAACCGCGCCATCTGCTGGGAAGGTAAGCGGCGCAGGTCGTGTCCCGCGACCACGAGTTCGCCACCCTGAGCCCGCTGCAGGCCGCCCAGCAAGGCCAGCAGAGTGCTCTTGCCCTGGCCAGACTCACCCGTCAGCGAGACGTAGCTTCCGGCCCTGACTTGAAGTCGGAGCTCGCTCAGCACTGGAAGAGTCCGGCCCGAGCTGGTGTAGGCGTGGCTCAAGCCGCTAACGCTTATGACTTCCTTCTCTTCTGTCGTCTCTGTCGTCCTCTTCTGTCGTCTCTGTCGTCGCGCCGGCTGGCCCGCCCGCCATGTTGGGCATGTTAGTGGCGGCCGGCTGGCCGCCTCGCTCAGGAATTGACCTGGCCGATCAAGCCCCGGGGTTGATCAGGATGGCAGCATATGAGCACGGCCATGGCCCTGACCAGCAAAGCCGGACCCCTCTCCCACCCGCGTATCGGCCACGCCGGTTACCCGGCCGCGCGTTCTGCTTTCGAGTGGGGAGCTGTCGCTGCGGGCGGCTGGCTGATGACTGGCCTGTACCTGGACGGCTGGGCGCATCAGCACTTCTTGGTCGAAACCTTCTTCACACCCTGGCACGCGGTGCTCTATTCGGGCATGGCCGCGGCCATTGCGCTCTTTGGGCTGACGGCGCTCAGTAATCGCTTCAGTGGTTACAGCTGGCGCCGTTCGCTCCCACCCGGTTACGGCCTCTCCTTGCTGGCTGTGCTGGGCTTTGCTCTGGCGGGTGCGCTGGATATGGGCTGGCACGCGACATTTGGCTTCGAACGCAGCTTTGCGGCCCTCATCAGCCCCCCTCATTTGCTCCTGGCTGGCTGCGGACTGGTCGCCGCCGGCGGGCCGCTGCGATCAGCGTGGGCCCGAGGCAGGTCAGTGGCTGCCTGGCCGGCGATCTTCGCGGCGATCTACCTTCTGTCGGTCATCACCTTCTTCAGCCAATTCGTCCACCCCTTCAACGATCCCTACGCGTTGGAGGTTGGTCCGGCCGGAACTGTCTATGCCGCGGAGGCCCTGGGGGCGATCTCGATAGTGTTCCAGTCAGCGGTCCTCCTGTCCATAGTGTTCCTGCTCCTCCGCCGGCTGCTGCTGCCGCCGGGCAGCCTTCTTCTCCTGATCACCGTAAACGGCCTGGCGATGAGCGCCATGAAAGATCACTATGGGTTCGGGCTGGTGGCTTTGCTGGCAGGCGTGGTGGGCGAGATCCTCCTCTTCAGCCTCCGGCCGCACGCCTCCCGGCTCGCTTCGTTGCGGGCATTCAGCTTCGCCTGGCCGGTGGCCGTCTACGCGCTCTACTTCGGGGCTTTGGGCACGCTCGGTGGCACCTGGTGGAGCGTGCCACTCTGGACCGGCTCGATCTTCTTGGCAGGTGTGGCTGGGCTACTGGTCTCCTATTGCTTCTTCTCACCGGGCCTGCGCGAGAACGCGGCAGATCCCCAGCGAGGCTAGGCGACTTCCAGATGCATTGATCACCCATGAGCCTGCCTTCTGACAGCCAGGCCCAGGGCCTCAAATCGGTGAACTGAAACGAAGACCGCCAGACTCGCGAAACCGCCGTCGCTACTCTGGGGGAGTGCCGGCGATCGGAGTCTCCCACCGACGCCTGGAAGGGGGCGCCAAGGTGACCGGCGGGATGCGCTTCACCGCCGACCTCAGGCCTGCCGGCCTGGCCCACGTCCGCCTCCTGCTCTCCCCCCACGCCGCCGCCCGCCTGGCCTCGGTCGATCTCTCCGCCGCCGCCGCCGCGCCCGGCGTTCTGACAGCGGTCTCGGGGCGCGATTTGCCGGCCGGCCCGGCCACCGGGCCGGAGTCGCCACTCGCGGTCGACCGCGTGCACTACGCAGGCCAGCCGGTGGTGGCGGTGGTGGCCGAGAGCGAAGCCCAAGCGGCCGATGCGATAGCTCTGGTGGAGGTCGAATACGAGCCGCTGCGGGCCGTTATCGATCCCCTCGGGGCGATGCAAGACGGCGCGCCCACAGTGTTGGAGGGCGCTCGGGGTGGTCTCGACGACGGCGGCGCGCATGGGCTGGCAGGCATCGAAGGGTCAGCGGATGACCGGCCGCCCAACGTCACCGCTCAGGTCCGCTTACAGAGCGGCGACGCTGAGGGAACGTTCAAGACAGCACAGGTCGTCGTCGAGCGGCGCTACCACATACCGGCAGTGCACCAGGGCTTCATCGAGCCGCACGTCGCTGTGGCGACGCCCGAACCGGACGGCGGCCTCACCATTCACGCGCCGACCCAGGGCACCTTCTTCACGCGCCAGGCGGTGGCCGGCGCGCTCGAGGCGCCGGTCAGCTCGATTCGGGTCGTGCCGGTCCACGTCGGCGGCGGCTTCGGCGGCAAGATCGCGCTCCTGGAGCCACTTGTGGCTTTGCTGGCCCGCCGCACCGGGCGGCCCGTGCGGCTGGAGCTGACCCGCACGGAGGAGTTCTTAATGGGCCGGGGGGCCCCGAGCGCGCTTGTCGATCTCAAGCTTGGCGCCGACCGCGACGGCACCCTGCGCGCGCTCCAGGCGCGAGTAATGTTCGACAACGGCGCCGGTGAAGGTGGCCTCGGCGGTCTTGCCGGTCTGCTGCTGGGCGGCACTTACCGGATCCCGGCCTTCGACATCGAGGGTCTCGAGGTGGCCACCAACAAGTGCCCTGTGGCCGCGTACCGGGCGCCGGGCGGCCCGCAGGCTTACTTCGCTCTCGAGTCAGCGATGGATGAGCTGGCTCAGCGGCTTGGCCAAGACCCGATCGAGCTGCGACTGCGAAATGCAAGTCGCGAAGGCGACCCCCGGCCGGACGGCTCGGCCTGGCCCAGGATCGGGCTCGTCGAGTGCCTCGAGGCGGCGTTCCGGCATCCCCTCTACGCCGCCCCGACCGCTGAGGGCGAAGGGGTTGGGTTGGCGGTCGGCGGCTGGGGCGGCGGCCTGGAGCCGGCCGCAGCCGGCTGCCGAGTCGAGCCCGACGGCTCACTAAACCTTCAGC
>JALZAW010000137.1 GCA_030948155.1 Candidatus Dormiibacterota bacterium
GAGCGCATAGTCACCAGGATGGTGCCGCCCGCGGAGTGGGCTGGCCTCTCCCTGCGTCTCATCCTTCACGGCCGCCGAATCTGTGACGCTCGCCGGCCGCGCTGCGACGAGTGCCTGCTCAACGACTACTGCCCTTCGTCACTGGTCAGGGGTACGCTACCGCCCGCCGGCTGAGCGAGCGAACGGCCAACTCTGGTCAGTCGAAGACGACCGCCATGTGGTTGAACGCGCCGTAGGAGTTCTCGAACACGCTTTTGGGCAGCCAGACCTGGCCCGCGCTATTCCAGGGGTTGTTGATCAGAACATCGTTCGGAGAGACGCCGATGACGGTGACTGCGTGCTCGTAGCCCTGGCCGTATAGAACCCAACGGCCGTCATCGGCCAGATAGCTCCTGGGCGCGAGGGGCTGGTAGTTGCCGTACGCGTTCCCTCCCCCGTGGTAGGCGATCCAGGTCACCACCGGGTGCGTGTTGCGAACTGCCCAGTAAACGTCATCGGTGCTGATGCCCTCGCCGGCTTCGATCGGCCGCCCTGAATAGACCTGGGCCGCCGCGACCGCCACCGGCCAGTAGGTGCCGTAACCCGTGTTGTTGCTCTCCCGCCCGTTGGGATCGCCCACAAAACGAGCGTAAGGGTCATCCCAGCGCATCCCGTTGCCGTCGTACCAGGCGGCCCTGTAGCTCGGGTTCATCGAGCCCAGAATTCCGTTCTCGCCCGGATAGATGCCCTCGGCTGCCAGCGCCATCCGAGTGGCTGCCGCCTCACACGAGAGTGGATGCGTCTGGGGCCAGTAGGGGATGCCCATCTGGACCTGGCCGGGCGGCCCGACGTTCCCGCGGTTCAAGTGGTATTGCCAGTTCTGATCGCTGCCGCGATAGGACTCATAGGTGGAGGCGTCGGTGCCCTGGTACCAGACGCTCACCGCCGCGCTCTGGGCCGCTGCGACAGGGCTGGTGGTCAGCTGGCCGCCAAAGGAGCGCCAGCTCCAGCTTGGCTGCGCCGCCAGCCAAATGGAGGTGTCAGACCCCCAGCCGAACACAGCCAATACGCCTGAGGGATCCAGGACGGCGCTGGGATCGCCCAGCCAGCCACCGCCGGGAGCGCCGGGGAGGGACGACCAGCCGAACCAACCACCGTTGGGCGCCAGCTGCCAGGAGTGATACATCTGGTTGTCGGTCCCCACGAGGAAGATCTCGATCCGCCCGTCGGCGTTCTGGGCAGCCGCAAGCTTGCTCTTCCCCGCGCCCGAGAACTGTGCCCAGCCAGACCAGCCGCGACCCGGGACATACCACGTGTGATAAGCCCCAGCGTTCGGGGCCAAGCCGAACACCTCGGGATGGCCATCCTGGTTCAGAGCCACAGTCGGATCGGAGTCCAACTGTCCCCCGAGCGGGTCCCAGCCCGACCATGCGCCACCCGGAGTGAGCTGCCAGCTGTGCCAGTAACTGTGGTCAGTGGCGCGGGCGAACACCTCCAAGCGCCCGTCTGTGTTGCGTATGGCCGCCGGCTGCCCGATGAAGCCCAGGCCAGGAGGGTGCGAGAGCGGAATCCATTGCTGCCAGGCTGGCTGCCAGACGTGCCAGAGCTGTCCATCGGAACCAGTGGCGAAGACTTCGCCGCGGCCGTCGGCGTTGAGCACTGTCGCCGGCGCTGTCTGAATCCGGCCGCCACCGCCCAAAGGCACCCAGTTGCCCCAAATGCCCTCCCAACTGTGCACGGGCACGCCGTCCCAGCGGCGCAGGAAGGCTTCCAGACGGCCGTCCTGATGGACGAGAAGGGACGGCTGCCCGGTGGTGCTGGCTCGGGCCGACTGGGTTGTCAGTGCGGCCCGCTTGAGGCGCCCGTTTGCCGGACGAGATGGGCTCGG
The DNA here is from genome assembly GCA_030948155.1 of Candidatus Dormiibacterota bacterium. GTDB lineage: Bacteria > Chloroflexota > Dormibacteria > Dormibacterales > Dormibacteraceae > Dormiibacter. The sequence goes on from JALZAW010000137.1 coordinate 1,868, forward strand.
CCTGGCGCTGGGCGAGGGCTTGACAGTGGCCGAAGGGTTTGCCGGGGAACCCGATGAAGGCGTCGGGGAAGCGGCGAGCGTGGGACTCGGGCTGGGGCTGGTCCCAGCGGTGACGGGAGAACTGGGCGAAGGCGGCGGAGCGGCCGCGGCAGCCGCCAGCGGGGTTCCTACGCTGAACGCGCTCAGCGCTGTCAGCAAGAACAGTGCCGAGCCCAGACGTTCCGGCCACGGCATCTGCATGGCCTGGTTGTACAGCATCGATAGGTGGTGGCTGCTGTTTGCGGCCCACGAGTCGGCCCTTTGACGAACGGATGTTCTATAGTGCGAAGATGGCCCTCGAGCCGCGCCGAACCGAGGTCCAGTACCTCGAGCAACCCTGCAAGTCAGCTCTCAACCGGGTTCGCGGCATGCCCTTCGACTGGTCGCTTAACCCCTACATGGGCTGCGAGCATCGCTGCGCGTTCTGCTACGTGCGCGCCTTCGAGAAGCGAGCCGACCGCCCCTCCGACTCTCGTTACGGACGTACCGTGCGCGTCAAGACCAATGTGGCGGTTGTCCTTCGGCAGGAGTTCAGGCGACCCAGCTGGCGCCGAGAGCCTGTCGCCATCGGCGCCGCGACAGATCCCTACCAGCCCGCTGAAGGTACCTTCCGTCTGACGCGGGCCTGCCTGGAGGCATTCGCGGACTTCCGCAACCCAGGCTCGGTGATCACCCGCGGCCCACTCATCGTGCGCGACATCGACGTGCTGACCGCACTGGCCGGGCGGGCTCGCTTCGCAGTCCACTTCAGCATCCCCACCCTCGACCGCGAGGTCTGGCGCCGGACCGAACCTGGCACTGCGCCGCCCGCCCAGCGGCTGCGCGCGTTGGAAAGGCTCGCCAGCGCAGGTATCAGAACATCGGTCGCCATGGCACCTATCCTGCCCGGCCTCAGCGACGGCCCTGAGCAGCTCGCCGCGGTGGTCAAGGCTGCGCGACACGCCGGGGCCGCGGGCGTTTGGGCTGGTCTGCTCTATCTTCGCGAGGGAACCCGGGAGCACTTCCTGGCAACGCTGGCTGAGCACTGGCCGGAGCAGTTGCCACAGTATCTGCGCGACTATTCAGGCCGCGCCTACCTGCCGGCAGCACGGCTCAAAGCCGTGCAGACCCAGGTCAGCGATCTGGTCCGCCAGGGGCGGGCGGAGGCGCCCCGCCCGCCCTTCTTGGAGCCGCCCCCCGAACCGCGTCAGCTCGCCCTGCTTGCGTAGTTGCCTGTACGGCCAGATGCCTAGCATCCGACGCGCCAGACCGACGGGCGCCCTCCGGGCGCTGATGCCCGCATTGCAGGACCCGGCCGGGTTCGTCGCGCATCTCGATGCGCTCCTCACCCTGCCACCTGGGTCTCCCACCCCCGGGCCTTGGCACCGTCGGCCTGGAGCGCCGGTCCATGAGCCTCCGGCCTGCTAGACATGCGACCGTTACAGGCAACTAGACTTGGGCCAGCATGCGGTCACCTCGTGACGTTCTCTTCGGCCGCGTGAACGGCCTCACCAAGCATGAGATCGCCAAGCGCACAGTGCCCTGTTTCAAGACAGTGATCGAGCCGGACGGAGAGCGTTTGGCGCTCTGCCTGTTGGTTGATTCGGGACGCCTTTACCGCTTTCCATATGAGCGCTCCAAGGGCATCGGCTCGCTGGGGATCAAAGCGCGCTTCGTGAAGGGAGAAGTTGAGAAACTGCGGCTCCGGGAGTTCCAGCCCGGGGTATGCCGCTATGTCAACGAGAAAAGGTAAGCCGTCCGATTCTGAGCCGCCCCTGATTCAGAAGCTGCTGCTCGAGCGGCGCGAGCTGCTGGTGAGTTGCGAGCGGCTGAAGCTGGAACTGGCCGAGCTGCGCCGGGCACGAGCTCATTCGTCGCCCCCTTTGCGACGCCTGGAGCAGGAAAATCAGGTCCTGCGGACCAAGCTGGCGGCAGCGCGGCGCGAGTTGGACGAGTTCCGGGCTGGGGTGGAGCTGGCCGTGGCCCGCCTCGAAAACACTCGACCTGACGCCGAAGCGGATGCCTCTGCTCCGATAGGTCTGACGTCGGGTGCGGCCGGCAAAGAAACAGGCCCCGTCCGCAGGCGGGGCCTGTAGTTGGCTGGGGCTTAGGAGCCAGCCATCCTCTCCGCGTAGGGAGTGACAAAACCGCCGACCAACGGGATCGGCCAGCGCTCGCCGTTGCTCGTGATCGCCTTGACCAGGCAGACGATCCACATGATGAAACCGAAGAGGCCGAGCAGCAGTTCGATCAGGCCGAAGATGGCGCCGACTCCGGAGTTCGTAATGGCGCTGAAGATCGAGCCCAAAATACTGAGGCCGATGTTGATGACTGTGATGCCGCCGAAGAAGATCAGCGATTGGGCGCCGTGGTAGCGGACGTTCGGGTTGTCCTTGCCGACGAAGTACATGATCAGCCCGGTCAGCCAGGTCAGTATGTAGGCGATGATCGAGCCGGTCTTGCTGTCCATGCCGCTGGTTGTCGGCCGTCCCTGATAGTTGGCGGGCTGATAGCTGGGCGGCTGCTGGTAGCTGCCGCCCGGCTGGTAGCCCCCAGTCGGCGGTTCATAACCCCCGGCGGGAGGAGGAGGCGCTGGTTGGTAGCCGCCGCCGGTAGGTGGCGGAGGCTGCTGTCCGAACCCACCACCCGGACTGGACGGAGGTTCGTAACCGCCGCCTGGAGCGGGCGGTGGCTGATAGCCCGGCCGCTGACCGAAGTCTCCGGGTGGCTGCTCGGGGCCCGGCCTTTCGCCTGGCGGCGGACCTGGGGGTGGATTCTGCATTCAAGGACCTCCGGGAATTAGCCTTACAGCGACAGACGTGACAACTCGATTATCCAGGGCCAGTGCCCGTTGGGGACACAAATTCGCCCAAGAACCATCGTCACGCCCAAACTAACACACTGAGGGGCTAGTGATCAGGTGCGGTATCGCCGGTTGGATCGACAAGGAGCTGATCGGCTCCAAAAAGTTCTATCCGCCGGGAGTGAGCAGTGGTGCGGAGCGGCTGCAGTTCTACGCCTCCCAATTCTCGCTGGTGGAGGCGGACAGCACCTACTACGGAATGCTCCCGAAGCGCAACTCTGAGCTCTGGGTCGAGCGGACGCCCGAGGGCTTCCGCGTCGACGTCAAGTCGTTCTCCCTCTTCACGCAACACCCCACCAATCCCAAGGCCATGCCGCCGGAGATCCGAGCGGGCCTCCCGGCCGAGTTGGCGGCCAAGCGCAGCGTCTATGCCGAACAATTGCCGCCGGAGGTGGTGGACGCTGCGTGGGACTCGTTCCGCGATGCGCTGGAGCCGCTGCGGACGGCGGGCCGGCTGGGCGCCGTCTTCTTCCAGTTCCCACCCTGGTTCTTCCCCTCCACCAAGTCTCTCGCTTACCTGGAACAGTGCCACGAGCGGATGCATGGCTTCCAGATCGCTGTGGAGTTCCGCCGCCCAACCTGGCTCGACGATCGACATGCCGCCGGAACGCTCGGCTTCCTTCGCGCCCGGCAAATCCCCTACGTGGCTGTAGACACGCCGCAGGGGTTGGACACCAGCATGCCGCCCCTGAGCGAGTGCACCTCAGACAAGCTGGCGGTCGTCCGCTTTCACGGCCGCAATCACCGCAACTGGAATTTGAAGGGAGCGCCGCCGAGCGTGCGCTTTCAGCACAACTACAAGGACAGTGAGCTCAAGGAGTGGGTACCGAGGTTGCAGGCCATGTCGGAGCAGGCGGCCGAGGTGCACGCCATCATGAATAACAATTACTCGAACTGGTCGGTCGCCAACGCCAGGCGGCTGGAGGAGTTGATCGCCCAGGCGCACGCGCGAGGCGCGGCGCCTCTAGACCGCCACCAGTGACACTAGGTCCGGTACTCAGGGTGGTGGTTGCGCCGCATCTCGCCCAGAGCATGATCGAGAAGTCCGCCCAGAAGCGGTTCTGCCAGGTGACCGGCGCGATAGGGCAGCATGATGACGTCCCGCCGCGGCCGCCGAGCGTTGCGCACTATTGACTTGGCGACCGAGTCGGCCGACTGCACGAGCGGCCCGTCGGGCTGGTTGTCGCCGAAGAACTCGGTGTCAGTAGTACCCGGATACACGGTGCAGACCTTGACTCCGCTGCCGCTCAGCTCTCCCCGCAGCGCGTGACCGAGACCGGCCAGCGCGTGTTTGCTGGCTGAATAAACAGCCGAATAGGGGGCGGCGCGAAAGCCGACCACCGACGCGACGTTGATGATGACGCCCGAGCTGGCCTCGAGCATGGTTGGCAGGGCCGCCTGGATGGTCCAGATGCAGCCCAGCAGGTTGCTGCTCAGCAGGTCGGTGACTGCCTCCTCCGGCATCTGCTGCAGCGGCCCCCGCCAGCCGCGGCCGGCGTTGTTCACGAGCACGTCGATGCGCTCGAACTGCTGCAGAGCCACGTTGACGAAGGCCCTGGCGTCGCCCGGCTTTCCGATATCTGCCTTCCGCAGCACCACCTCGGTCGCACCGACCGCTCGGCAGCGTTCGGCCACCTGCTGAAGCCGGTCGAACCGCCGCGCGCAGAGGGCGACGCGGGCGCCTTCTCGAGCAAACCGAAGGGCAGTGGCCGCACCGATTCCGCTGGAGGCGCCGGTGATGATTACCGCCGCCCCTCTGAGCCTCATGAGAACTCAGGGTAGGCGCGGTACGCCGGAGGGCTCAGACTGGCGGCCGGGTCGCGGGGGGGTCCTCCTGGGTCCTGTGGTCGGGCACCCCGCGGACGTCGCCGCCCCCGCGTTCGGCATCCGCGCGAGGGACGCCCGGCTCCCGGGTGATGGCCCGCTCCGACTCCGGCAGGGGCTCGCCGGGGACATCGTGCTGCCCGGGCTCGACGTGGCGCTCCGCCTGGGTGCCGACCTCCCGTCGCGCCTCGGGAACGACCTCGCGTCCTTCGGTCGGCCCAGCGA
>JALZAW010000138.1 GCA_030948155.1 Candidatus Dormiibacterota bacterium
GCCACATATCCGAGTTGTTGCTCAGCTTCTCGGCGCCACCACTCGGACGCCGACCGACGAAGGGCATCCGGGAAGTCCACGGTCGGCAGTTCGCCGCTGAGGAGGCTGCCAGTCCCGATTTCAGCCAGCGGAACGTAGCTCGGAATTCCTGCGATGAAGTACTGGCTCCGATACACGGCGAACCTGCCCACCGCAGCCTCGACTCGAAGCGAATCGATCGTTTCAAGGTCCCGGAGGTGGAGGTCGACGCGTTGGCCGTCCACTTCCAACCAAGCGCCGCCGTTCATCATCGGCGCCGTCCAGCCGCCGGTCTCCCAGACGGTGCCCGGCCACCCGAGCGCCCGAACTTGATCAGCGTCGAAGGAGCCCCGGTAGTAGATCGCCAGGTCCCAATCGGATCTTTCCGTGGGGGTTCCGGCGGCCCGGGAGCCGCCGAGTTGGATCGCTCTCACACCGGCCAGCGCGGCCAGACGGTCGGCGACGGCCTCGATGAATGGATCAGGCACCACCACACAGTGCCAGACCCAACTCTCGGAGTGGAGGTGACCTGGCGAACACACCCGAACGATGACGAGATGCGGGGAGAAGGGCCTGGAAGGGGCCGTGGGCAGGCCGGATGTCGCAGCGGTGGAGCAGTTTCGTCACAACACGAGGCGTTCGCAAGGCAGGAGGCACTGGTCCGCCGAGAGCCGCGGAGCCAACGGGGCTGTGAGGGGAACCGTCGTCGGGGCTCGTGTTCAGCAGGTCAGACGGTCGTAGGTCCGTTTGAAGACCGTGCCCCAGAGCATGCCGGCGGCGAGCCGGACGAAGACCTGACGGGCACGATGGACCACCCGCGCCGGCACGTTGATCAGCCAGCGCCGGACGAGCTGGAGGTTGTGGGGTTGAGCGCGCTCGGGCGCGGCGTGACGAAGGTCTGGATCCTCGACCGCATCGGCGACCCGTTCGCACAGCCGACGCCTGTTGCCGGCGGCGACCTCGGCCGCCAGCATGGAGACCAGGTGGTGGGCGACCACGACGGCGGCCTGCCAGGTTCGGTTGGCGGTGGCCTCGCGCATCGGGAGGTGGATCAGTCCGCAGCCGTTCTTGGCCTCCTTGATCCTCTCCTCTATATGGGCGCGCTGGCGGTGCCAGCGCTCGATCTCGGCGGCGTCGCCGAGCTTGTAGCAGGAAGCTGTAGCTGAAGACGTAGCCCACCCGGCCTCGTTGGAGCAACGCCATCTGGCCCTTGGGGACGGTCCGCCGACGGCGGGTGCGGGCGTCACCGCTGACCTCTTCGGCCGCAACGTGAAGCGAATACGACGAGGGCTCAGGGCGCCGCCGAGGCCGCCTGGGAGCCCTGGACGGTGGGCGCCGAGCACCTTGCCGTGATGGCGCTGCCGGGCGCTGTATGTACGGGTGACTGCTGCTCGTGTTGGCGGCAGCGGGCCTCCTGTTGCGGCGGCACATGAGCTTGCCGACTGCGGATGGTCGGGTTCCGCTGGTCGGTCTGGACCGTGAGTTCAGCCTGGAGGCCTTGGAGCGTTACCAGGCCTTGAAGTCGTCGGGGGCTTGTGTATCAAGCCCTGCGGGAGCCATCGGTGTCCGAGTCGGCTAAGCGTTGGAGGTTGTGAAGGGTGATTGACGCAAGTTCGGCGGAGTTTGCGGGAGCTGATCGTTTCCGCGAGGAGGCCGCCCGCAAGAGTCAGCGGGAGGCGGTGGACCAGGAGGCGCGGGAGGTGGAAGCCGCCGAGGCGGCCCATGCGGTCCAGCCTGTGGTGACTGCGGAAGTGCCGGCGTTTGGAGCGCTAGGCGAGCGGTCTGGGGAGAGTGAGGTCCACCCTCTCCAACGGGACGGCCGTCCTGGCACTGGGTCTGGCCGCGGGGCCGCTTCCTGGTAGGCGGTCCCCGGTCAAACCCTTTACGTCCTTAGGTAACTGATGTAGCCTGTCGCCGGTTGAAGGAACGGCCTGTCAGGCCGCGAATGATTTGTGTTTGAGGGGGGACTATGAACAGGCTGATGCGTCTCGTACTCGCTCCTTTGGGCATGGTAGGGGCGATCCTCGCCTTGAGCGCGGCGCCCGCCGCCGCACAGGCACCACCAGCGAATCCAGCGGAGACCAACGTCTTTGAGGTCGAAGCCAAGACGCTCTACTGCACCCGGGGTGGCACAAACTGCGTCCAGCCCGGTGGGGACGTCTCTAGGGTGAGGTTCGCGGACGTGACGGTTTTTCGGTTCAGCCCACTTCCGCCTTCGAGAGACGGGGATGATGACCGCTCGAAGCAGTCGAAGGCCGTGAGCGGTGTGCCGGAGCTGGTCCACGCAGTCTGCGCTACACACAGCGTCGACCCGGCCACGGGCCATCTGCACGCCCGCTCGATCGACTTTACGGCAGCCTCCATCCCGATTCCCGGTCTGCCGCCGGGAACTATCAATGGGAACGCCTCCGTGGTCAACGGCGACGAGCAGAGCCGCTTTGCGGTCGGCCGCATGGATGTGAAGGCTTCGGATCAACAGGGGAATAAGGCAGAGATCGAGGGTCTTCAGGTCACGAACAACCGGAACGACACTCGTGTCTTCGGTGGCTTCGAGATCCAGCTGAAGGGCACGATCATGGACTTCGATGTCTCGAATCCAGCCGCTCCCCCAACGTCAGTGGGACCCGGAACGATGAGTTGCCGCACCAACGTCACGGCGGTCACGGCGGTCACGCCACCGCTCTCCAATTTCGCTGCTCCGCCCTCCTTCACCAGCGAGGTGGACGATACCGGCGACCTGAACGATCCTTCCTGAACCGGTCAGTCAGTGACGAGAGCCGCCCAGCATAGGCGGCTCTCTACTTTGGCCAGGATCTCTAGAAGACCGGCCGTGGTGACCGGATCTAGCTCGGTCAGCTGACGGGGCTGCCTGGGCGCTCAGGCGGTGAGCCTTCGCCGGTGAGGGCGCGCAGCGTTCGCAGCCAGGGGGCTGCGATGTGGTCCTGGGTGAGGATGGCTGAGACTGGATCGGCCTTCGGCTCGGCCGTCTTCTCCAGGGCACAGAGGGCCTTCGTGACGTGGCGAATCACCGATTCCCAGATGTGCGAGAGAGCTGGGGCGGCTTCGTCGGTGTTCTGAGGAGCGGCAGCGGCGGGGTACTCCAGAGATCGCCACCTGATGGCGCCGTCGCGCGGGCTGGTCACGGTGGGGAAGAGGAACTCTCGAACGCTGAAGAGGTGGACAGGGCGAGGGCCAGGCTACCGAGCCGGCTGACGCGCGGCGGCACGGCGGGCGCGGAAATGCTGCCGATAACTCCGGACAGCGCCAGCATTCCTGAACTCGGCTGAGGGCTTATCCAGGCGCCCGGCTGCGTCAAAGACGCTCGACCACAAGCAGTTGTGGTCGCTGGCGCCGCTCCGGAGCGGACTTGTGGCTGCCCCAGCAGGCCTTCGCGAGTCCGTTTAAACGGGGTCGCGGGCAGCCGGGGCCTGGCCATGACGTGGAGTAGGCGACTGGTTCGCTTGCCCACTCTGGCCGACGCGCAGAGTTCCTTCGGTTTCCCTCCACGGCCGGCTCAACGACCCATGACCGGAGGTCTGCTCTACTGCCGGATCCGCGCCTTCGAGAGCGACCGGGTCGAGTTCGAGACCATCTACCACCGCGACGACGGCTCGGAGCGGATCGGGAAGCCGAGTCGCCTCCCCCTCGATGGCTTCCTCGAACTCAGCTGAGGCCGTTGGTGCGAGGGCAGCTCGCCGCCGCCCGCGGCGCCGACGAGGCCGCGCGGTGAGCCGGTGCCGCTGCACCCGCGGAAGATCGGAGGTACTCCTAGAGCCTCTTCGCCCCCGAGCGGCTGGAGAAGGCGGCAGCGTGAGCCGAATGGAATAACGTCTCGTTAGCTAGATTCTTGCTAGCAGGTATCTCGCAATCGAGCTTTCTTGAGCTTAGATACCGAAGGAGAGATCTATGCGACGAGTCGTTATCGATTTTCTGGCCCTCGGGGCCCTGGCCGCCTGTGGTGGCGGCGCCTACGGGATGGCCACTCCGAGCAGCAGCTCGGCAACGACGGTGAAGGTGGCAAGCTCCTCACTGGGCAGCATCCTGACCGACGCCAGTGGCGCGACCCTGTACTACTACACGGCGGATACCGAGAGCCACAGCACCTGTACCGGACAGTGCGCAAACTACTGGCTCCCGCTTCTGCAGCCAAACTACGGCCTTCTGCAGGCACCCTCCGGCAACCCGACCGGCTCTGGCTTAAGCGGTAAATTGGCCACCACTGGCCGCTTGGATGGGGGCCGGCAGGTCACCTATAACGACCGGCCTCTCTACACCTTCTCGGGTGACAAGAAGCCCGGCGATCTAGCCGGCCAGGGCATCGGCGGGGTCTGGTTCGTGGCCACGCCTTCGCTCCCCGACCCCGACGCGGCGGCTGAGCAGCCTGTGCCGTCGGCGCCCGCGCCAGCGACCCCGACGTCTGCTCCTGCCGCCCACGCACCGGTCGTGGCGCCAACAAACCAGGTGCCGCCGACTCCTCGCACGATCCCACAGCCGCCAGCCCCGGCGCCCGGATTCAACGACCACGACGCAGACAACGCTGGCGGGCGGAGTGACGGCGACGGCAATGGCTGATACTCCCCGACCCCCAAGGTCCGCCGCCCCGCTCGGAGCGGGCTGCGGACTCGTTTCCCCCATCTGCCGGCATGAAACGAGGGCGCGGGAAGACAACGCACACGATCTCACGGCTTTTCTTGGAGGAATGAAGTGATCCACCCCGACCTCATGTACGACTTGTGGAAGCAGGAACATAGCGAGCGACTCCGGACGGCGGCTCACCGCCAGACCGTACGTGACGCAAAAGCTGACGCGACTGCCAGAACGCTCTCCGGAAGTGACATGGTCAAGCCCGCCTCGCGACAACTGGATAGCCCTATTTGGCTCCGAGTCCTTCGGCTCCGGAGGCGTTGGACGATCTCATGATCGACTCAGCAATGAGCAGCGGAGTCGAACCATCGCCAAGCCAACCGCTTGAAGCTCTCACCCGAATCGTTGGCCTCGTTCAAAGTCGGATTTACCTGGTCCTGACGCGACAGGCCTATCTCGGAAGCATGGCTGCAGACGGCGAATCGCTGATATCGCGCTACAGCGGCGGGCGGTGCTGACATGGCGACGATTCAGCACTCAGGCGGCGGCCGGGTTGGGCTGGCCCAGCTGGAGCCGTCCGACGGGGAAGCTCTTCGTCGATTCTTCTATCGGCTGTCCCCGGAAACGCTCTACCGGCGCTTCATGAGTCCAGTCGCGCGGCCCGAGCAGGTGCGACCCGACCGACTCCTCGACATTGATCACTGGGACCGTGAGGCGATCGTGGCCGTCGACGAGGGCGAGATCGTTGGCGTTGCCCGGTATATAAGGCAGGCTGGCTCGGACGAGGCCGAGCTGGCAGTGGTCGTGGCCGACGACTGGCAGCGCCAGGGACTCGCCACCCGGATGCTAGCCGCCCTGGCCGAGCAGGCGGCCGCCGCATGCATCGACCGGTTCACCATGAGCATGCTGGCCGACAACCGCCCTATTCTGGAACTGGTACGGCGGGTCGATCCCTCCGCCAGGTTCGCTCTCTCATCCGGCGTTTACGAGACGACGGTTCCAGTGGCGGCCTGGCAGACAATTGCATCTGTACGGCCGCCATTGAGGCCGAGTTCGAGCGCACGATGAGCCGCCAAGATCTGCTCGCCAAGGTGCTCCTGGCGCTGGCTTTCGGCAGTGGGGGCGCCGGCTTCGTTGTTGGCCATTTGGCGGTGGCCAGCACGCCTCCCGCGACCGTAGCGCTGCTGCGCTACTTGATCGCGGTGGGCCTTTTTGCGTTGATTTTGACGCAGAGCCGGCAACACCGCCACATTCCGAATGCGAGGGACCTGCTGCGTATCGCGGGCATGTACGTCTCGGCTTATTCGCCGCCTCGGCTCGGGCGCTGGCATTTGGGACCGTCTCAGTCTCTGCCACATGGGCTGGTCGAGCAGGCCCGCTGACGGCCAACCCGTAGATACGCCAGGACATATACAAGGAGAGCAACATGTCACAACTCGCGTTCACCCAAGGAACCAAAACCGGCCGAGCGGTAGGAAAGGTCCACTGGATCATCCCGGAGGGAGTCCGCTCATGATCATTCGAGTGTTTCGTGCCCAGATTCACACTGGAAAGGCGGGCGAGTTCGAGCGCTTCGTGCGCGAGACGGGCGTCCCCACGGTTGAAGCGCAAGAGGGGTGCTCCCATGTGGCCTGGGGTCGGAGCCGCTGGAGCGACCAGCCCGAGTTCGTCGTCGTGACGCACTGGGACTCAGTTGCCGCGCTTGAGGCGTTTGCTGGGCCGCGCTGGCAGGAAGCCGTCATCGAGCTGGAGGAAGAGCACATGCTGGCTCAGGTCTTCTGCGATCACTACGAGAGCGTCGAGACGGGCTAACGGATCAGGAGTAGAGTCGCCGCTGGGGCGAACCAACAATGAGGCCAGCAATTCACCGATAGCTCGGGGGCGAAGAGCCGTCTGCCCCGCGTGGCCAGATGAAGCGGTTGATAAACCTGCTTTGGACGTCTTCCCTTCCAACAAAGTCCGCAAATTGTGGGCCTTCGGGTCTGATCGCACAGCGGACCACTTGGGGACAGCGTGGGAGACTCCGCCCTTTCAAGCTAGTGTCCTGCTTCCGAAGTTCGCAGACAAAAGCGAGCGATGTTGGCGAGGATCTCGTCGGCTGTCTTGACCCACACAAAGGGCGTCGA
>JALZAW010000139.1 GCA_030948155.1 Candidatus Dormiibacterota bacterium
GGGGGGGCTGGCCAGCCAGCTCGAGGGTCATGTGAGCGTGGTCGTCCCGCTCCGGGTGAAGCTCGATGGTGTTGAGACAGCGGAGACCGCCGCTTTCCGCCTCCAGGCGCAGCCTGGTCGCGGTTCCCCTGGGCAGCCTGGTCCGCCCGGAGGAGCGCAGGACCACCGGGACCAACGCTCCGCCTGGCGCCTCGAAGATGGCGTCGGCGTGCTCGTCGGTCACGGCCGCTGCCCGCAGCAGCCGCCAACCCAGCGCGCCCGCGATCCAGCCGGTCAGCAGCGAGCCTCCCACCCAGGCCGCCTGCCCCTCGCCTGCACAGTCGATCTCGAACCGCTCAATGCCCCGCAGCAGAACCCGTCGCTCGGGCGGCGAGAAGAACTGGCTGAGGCTTTCCCGCCAGGGCCGCTGCCGTGACCAATGAAGGTCAGCGAAGCCTATCCGGCCGCCAAGCCGATCGGCCAGGCCGGCGAACTCCAAGAAGGCGGTGACCGGCTTCTCGAAACCAGCTGAATCAACTATCAGCACATCGCAGATGGCGAGAGCGTTGCGCAGACCGCGCTCGCCCAGTGGAGGAGTCCCCGCCCACCAGAGGTAGGTCGGCACGTCGGCGACCAGCAGGGGCTCGACAAAGCTCGCCAGATGGTCGGCCGCCGGGCCACTCACCGTCAGGTAGATCTGCTCCCGCTGGATGGTCTCGCCGCGGACCAGCCGATGGGCTTCAGTAACGATCTCCGCGTCCAGGTTGACGCGGTCCTTCTCCCCCGCCCGACGGATGACGACTGCGCGCAGAGGATGGCTGGCAGCCATCCTCTCCACTACCTCCTGCGTCTCTTCCGCCCGCGCTTGGGAGCCTACGCAGACAACCAGGTTCATGACGCTGTTGCGGGGGTGGGGATGGCCCTGGTCCTCTGCTTCGGTGTGCGAGATGTCGTGATGGAGCTCAGACAGATGGCTCAGCACTTCGCCGAGCGTGACACCCTTACCGCTCCAGCGGCGCTCCCGGACCCTGTCGCTGTGGAGCTTGGCTACGGACGATGCCATTCGCGCCCGTCACTCGCCAGCAGCAGATCAGAGGCCAAGGGCCCCCAGCTGCCGGCGGCGTAGGTCTGCAGCGGCGGCTCATGCGCTCGCCAGCTTTCCTCGATGGGGTCGATCAAGCTCCAGGCGGTCTCCACCTCGTCCGAGCGGGTGAAGAGCGTGGGGTCGCCCAGCATGCAGTCGACCAGGAGGCGCTCGTAGGCGTCGGGCGCGTCATCCAGGAACGAAGTGGTGTAGAGGAAGTCCATGTTGACGCTGCGGATGACGAGCCCTGCGGTGGGCACCTTGGCCCCAAAGCGCAGCGAGATCCCCTCCTCCGGCTGGATCCGGAGCACTATGGCATTGGGCTCCAGCTCGCGGCTTGCCTCGCGGCCGAAGGTGAGGTGCGGCGGCCTCTTGAACTGCACCCGGATCTCGGTCACCTGCTTCGGCAGCCGTTTGCCGGCCCGCAGGTAAAAGGGCACTCCTGCCCAGCGCCAGTTGTCGACCTGGACCCGGATGGCAGCGTAGGTCTCGGTCTCAGAATCCCTGGCGACGCTCTTCTCGGCCCGGTAGCCCGCCACCTCTTCGCCCAGCACCCAGCCCTTCTCGTACTGCGCTCTGACGGTTTGGGTCCGCACGTCCTCGGGGCTGAGCGGCCGCACCGCCCGCAGCACCTTGACCTTCTCATCCCTCACAGCCATCGACTCGAAGGCCACAGGGGCCTCCATGGCGACCAGGGTGAGCAGCTGCAAAGCGTGGTTCTGCAAAATGTCGCGGAGCGCCCCCGCGCGATCGTAGTAGGCGCCACGGTTCTCGACCCCGAGCGGCTCCGCGACTGTGATCTGCACGTGGTCCACCAGCTGGCAGTTCCAGACAGGTTCGAAGATGGAGTTGGCGAAGCGAAAGGCGAGGATGTTCTGGACTGTCTCCTTACCGAGGTAGTGATCGATGCGGTAGAGGCTTTCCTCGGGGAAGACGCTGCGCAGAGTTTGGCCCAGCTCGCGCGCTGAGCGGAGGTCGGTTCCGAAAGGCTTCTCGACGATGATCCGGCGGTATCCGGCGCCGCCGTTCAGGCCCTGTGCCTTGAGCTGGTTGGCGATCATGCCGTAGGTCGGCGGCGGCGTGGCGCAGTAGAACACGACGTTGCCACCTGTGTGGCGCGCCTTGTCGAGCTCCGCCAACCGCTTCGCCAGGGCCTTGAAGTCGTCAGCCTTGCCAAAGTCCACAGGCACGTACTCCAGATCCTTGGCGAAATCCTTGATCGCCTCCTTGTCAGCCGGCTGAGTCCGGGAATACTCGGCGATGGTGTCGATTGCCAGCTTGCGAAAGGCGTTGCTGTCCAGCTTGTCGATGGCGGCGCCGACGAGCGTGAAGCCCGCCGGCAGGAGGCGGTTGCGGTGCAGGTTGTACAGCGCCGGCAGCAGCTTCCGATGGCTCAGATCCCCGGTCGCCCCGAAGATGACCATCAGCGCTGGGGCCGCGGAGCGGTACTCGCTCAGCCCTGCCGCCAGCCGGTTCTCTGGTAACTCCTCCGGTCGGCTGACCGGCGCGATCAGCTGGCCGTCGCCTCGATCGCCATTCGACTCGGCCGCGTCACGGGTCTTCCTGGTCCGTGCTCGGGTCTTCCCCTTCACGGCCTTGTCGACTTGACAGCGTGGCCGCCGAATTGGTTTCGCATCATGGCCAGCATGCGATCGGAGAAAGTGTCCTCCAGCCGGCTGCGAAATCGCTCATAGAGCGCCATGGTGATCGTCGGCGAGGGGACGGCCTGCTCGACCGCAGCCAGGACAGTCCAGCGGCCCTCACCGGTGTCCTCGACATAGCCCTTGATTCCCTCCAGACCGGGGTCCTTGGCTAGTCCGTCCGCGATCAGATCCAGCAGCCACGAGCGCACCACGCTGCCCTCCCGCCAGGCTTCGGCGATCGCTCCCATGTCCATGCCGGGAAAGTGCTCGGCGGCCTGCATTATGTGAAAGCCCTCGGCATACGCCTGCATCAGCGCGTACTCGATGCCGTTGTGCACCATCTTGACGAAGTGCCCCGAGCCCTCCGGACCTGTATGAACCAGGCCGCCTCCCTCCGGCGCCAGAGCCTGGAAGATCGGCTCGCAGTGCTGGTAGGCGGCGTCGGGGCCACCAATCATCAGGCTGTAGCCGTTCTGCAGGCCCCAGATGCCGCCCGAGGTGCCGGCGTCGAGGTAGCTCAGCCCCCGCTGCTTCAGCACTTCGGCATCCTGCATCGCCAGCTTCCAGTTGGTGTTGCCGCCGTCGATGACCACGTCACCCTGCTGCCCCAGCTCGGAGAGCTTCTTGATGGTCTGGGAGGTCGGGTCGCCGGCCGGCACCATCACCCAGAAGATCCGCGGTCTCTCCCGAAGCTTGTCGGCCATCTCCTCCAAGCTGCCGGCCCCTTCTGCTCCGCCTTCCACCGCCTTCTGGACAGCCCCTTGCGAGTGGTCGAAGGCAACCACCTGATGACCATGGCGGAGGAGCCGCGTGACCATGTTGCCGCCCATCCGGCCGAGGCCGATCATGCCTATCTGCATAGTTGCGCTCCTTTGGGAAGTGAGTTCGGGATCAGTTGCCCACCGTTTCGATGGCGGCGGCCAGCCCGGCCCAGGCGGTCCTTGGCGAGCTGCCCAAATTCACCCGCAGCACAGGCAGGCGACGGGACTGAAGCGACTGCAGGTCCCCCAACGCCTGCGCCTGCTTCAGAGTTGAGAAGCTGTAAGGCTCCCCCGGGATCACGGCGTCCCTGGCATCCTCCTGCACGATCTGGAGGAACAACCCGGTTGCCGGTCCGCCCTTGTGAAGCTGGCCCGTGGAGTGGAGGAAGCGGGGACCGTAGCCAGCCGTGGTGGCCAGCTTCGTCCGGTCCCGAACATGGGTGCGGATCCGGCGCAGCGCCGCCTCCGATTCACGACTGCGCGCTGTGTAGGCCATGACCGCGAAATAGGAGTTGGACTTAGCCGCCTTCAGCAACTTGGCTACAGCAGCGGCGGCTTGGCCGGGGCTGACCTGATCCACCGCCGGGAAGGCGCCTTCCTTCTGCCAGGCGGCCAGCGCTTTCTTGGTGTTGTCCTTGCTCTCCTGGACGTTGGGCTGGTCGAACGGATTGATGCCCAACACCGAGCCGGCCAGCGCCGTGGCGATCTCCCAGAGCAGGATCTCGCCCGCAAGATCCAGCTCGTCGCGCAGGGTCAGAGTGATCACCGGCAGGCCGGCTTTTTCCAGTGCGGCAACTGCCGTGTTTTCGGGGTCCCGCGCCATCCGTGTGTAGACGAAGAGCCGGTCCTGACCGTAAACGGCGGGAGGGCCGAGACTCTCCCCCTCGATGGGGATGATGCCCTTGCCCTGTTTGCCTGTGCTCTCGGCCACCAGCTGCTCCAACCAGTAGCCGAAAGTCGCCACCTTGGGGGACATCACGAGCGTGAGCTTGTCTCTGCCCCGAGCGGCCAACGTGCCCAGGGTGGCGCCGAGCCAGGCGCCGGGATTCTTCTCCACGGGCAGTCCCGCATCGCACGCGTGGGCCATCTCCTGGGCTCTTTCCAGGAAGGCGAGCACATCCACGCCCAGCAGTGCCGCGGGGAACAAGCCGAAATAGGACAGCGCGGAATAGCGACCGCCGATATCGGGCGGGTTGAGGAAGATCCAGCGGAAGTCCCGCTCGGCGGCCAGGTTCTCGAGGGAGCTGCCGGGATCTGTGATGACGGCGAAATTGCGTTCAGGTTTCCGGCTGCCTGACTCCTTCACCGCCTCCCAGAAGTAGGCGAGATGGGAAAGCGTCTCCAGAGTCCCGCCCGACTTGCTGGCCGCGATGAAGAGGGTGTCAGCCGGATCGATGCGGCGGCGCAGCGCGAGCAGCGAGCCGGGGTCGGTGGTGTCGAGGACGTGGAACCGGGGCAGGCCTCTGCGGCCACCGAACGTTGCCTGAAAGACGTCAGGTGCCAGGCTGGAACCGCCCATGCCGAGCAGTACCACGTCCTCGTAGGTGCGTGCGTCGCGAGCCTTGCTGAGGAGGCCCGGCGCCTGCTCGTGCATCTTCTCAGCCACGTTGAGCCAGCCCGTCCACTTCTGCGGTTCGGTGCCCGCCACGAAGAGCGAAGCGTCCTTGGACCAAAGCTTCTTTGGCGCCTCCCGCTTCTGGAGTTTGGCCACAGTCTCGTCCACTGCCGGCTGGAGCGTGGCCAGCGAGTGCCACATGCGCGGGCCCCGGCCACTCTTGATCTCCTTGGCAGCCTCCTTCAGGGCGCCGAGCAGGCTCTGGAAAGACTTCTCGAAGGCGTCGACACCCTCCACCTCGAGCTGCTTCGTGATCTCCGTGAGCTCGATGCCGAGCGAGGCCAGCTCCGCCAGCTGCCGCATGGCCAGGTCCAGGTTGT
Organism: Candidatus Dormiibacterota bacterium; assembly: GCA_030948155.1. Taxonomy (GTDB): domain Bacteria; phylum Chloroflexota; class Dormibacteria; order Dormibacterales; family Dormibacteraceae; genus Dormiibacter. Next base: position 5,403 of record JALZAW010000139.1, read on the forward strand.
CGTCCAGGCTCCGGCGAACCTCACCGTGTTCGCGGAAGGCGGCCAGCGTTGCGGGTGGCACCGTATCGACAGTGTCAGGTCCGATCAGCTCCTCCACATACATGGTGTCGTGGTAGCGCGGATCCTTGGTCGACGTGCTCCCCCAGAGACAGCGCTGGCGCCGGGCGCCGGCCTTCGCCAAGGCCTGCCAGCGCGGACCCGCGTGCAGCTGCTGGAAATGCTGATAGGCAGTCTTCGAATTGGCGATCGCGGCCTTGCCCAGCAGGGCTGTCAGGCGCCGCCGCTCGGCCGGATCGCCGGTCGCCTGAATGCGCTCCTCCAGCAACTTGTCAACTTTGGAATCAACCCGGCTCACGAAGAAACTCGCGACGCTGGCGACCTGGCTCAGATCACCGCCCTTCTTCTGCAGATCCTCCAAACCGGAGAGGTAGGCGTTCACCACCTGGTCGTAGCGATCGATGGAGAAGATGAGCGTGACGTTGATGTTCACGCCCTCGCCGATCATCTGCCGGATTGCCGGCAGGCCTGGCTTCGTGGCAGGAATCTTGACCATCACGTTCGGGCGATCAGCCCGCCGCCACAGGTCGCGCGCGATGCCCACTGTCTTCTTGGTGTCTTGCGCAGCCACCGGTGAGACCTCGATGCTGACATAGCCGTCAGCACCCTGGGTCTGATCGTAGACCGGGCGGAAAACGTCCGCCGCGGCCCGGATGTCGTCCAGCATCAGTGCCCAGAGGATGTCGTCAGGTTTCTGACCACCCTTGACCATCCTGACCAGGGCCTCGTCATAGTCGGTCGAGCCGGAGACTGCCTTCTCGAAGATGGTCGGGTTGGAGGTCACACCTGTGACCCCCTCGTCCCGCAGACGAGCGAGCTCGCCCGAAGTGATCAGCTGGCGCCGGATGTTGTCGAGCCAGAGACTCTGGCCCTGCTTGTGAACCTGCTTGATCGGGCTTGCCATTGTCCTCTAGCCCTCCTTGACCAGCTTTTTGGCGGCGGCGGCTATGTGCTTGGCCGAGATCCCCGCTACGTCCAGCAGCTCCGCGGGGGTGCCAGAGGTCGGCAGACCACGAACAGCGCAGTGGGCCACCCGCGGCGGCTGCGGCTCCAGCGCCAGCGCCTCCATGACAGCGGCGCCCAAGCCACCTTCGGGATAGTGATCCTCTGCCACTACGAATCGCCCACCGGTGGCCTTGGCCGCCGCGCGGAGCGTCTTTTCGGCCACCGGCTTCACGCTGTAGAGGTC
>JALZAW010000140.1 GCA_030948155.1 Candidatus Dormiibacterota bacterium
AAAAGCAGTTGACGCGGCCGTCTTCCCAAGGGATCGGCAGTCTCAGTTCGAAGACGCCGCTGCCCAGTTGAGTGAGCTCCAACTAGTCCGGCTCCGCGGCTGGCGCCGTATAAGATGGTTCCGGCGAAATGCCGCAGAGCGTCATAAGTGGAGGAGTCAATGACTGAGGAGCTTACCCCGCAGCAGGTTTTCGACAAGCTGCCCGAGTACTTCCGCGCCGAGAAGGCCGGAAACGCGAATGCCAACGTCCAGTTCAACTTGACAGGAGATCAGGGCGGCCAGTGGTGGGTGAAGATCGCCGATCAGACTGCCACCTCCCATGAGGGCACTGTCGAGAACCCGAACCTCACTTTGACTGCAGACGGCCACGACTATGTCAAGATCGCGACAGGCACCATGGATGCCACGTCGGCCTTCATGAGCGGCAAGCTCAAAGTGAAGGGCGACATGGGCCTGGCGATGAAGATGGCATCCCTCTTCAAGCGCCCCTAGGTCCCCGACGGACACGTGGCGGACGTCTGGTGGCAGTGCTGATCCCGGAGTCCCCAAAGCTGATTGCCGCCCCGTCGCGTGATAAGTCGTGGCGGGCGTCTTTGTACGGCCGCACTGCGCCGGCTGCTTCGCTACCACGCCGCGATGGCCGGCAGCTCCGACTCAGGCGGCGCGCGCCTCCTGAACCTGCGGGACGCGATGATCGGTGCTCGCGAGGTGCAGCGGGGAGCCAACCTGGTGTTTCGCCCACAGTCGCCACCTGCAGAGGGATGCGAGCAAATGGCATTTCGGAGACAAGGACATCCCTCTGGCTCAGGTCACACGCCAACAGTCGCCCTGGCCGACGAGCGCCGGGGGACTGACCCTGCACCCAAGCGCACACGACCCAGTCTTTGGAAGCGATTGCAGATGGCCCAAAGAGCCGCTGCCTGGACGCCGTTTCAGGACCGTCTGCCGAACGCCTGGACGCCACAAGGGAATATGGCGCTCTTGTCGTCGGTCGAAACCTGATAGCGTTGCCTGCCCCAAAGGGGCAGCAGGTTGGCACAGAGGAGACAAGATGGCGGACACGGAAGTGGAAAGAAAGCGGCTGGAAGCCGAGGCCGAGGCACTGTCTGCGCTTGCCTCCCAGTACGAGGAGGAGGCGGGGCTTGGCCGGCCGATCGCAGAGACGGTCGGCGATGTGGTCACCCGGGATCCTGAAGACACGGAGTTCGCCTCAGTCCTCAGTGATCGAGAGGTCGGCGAGAACCTGGTCCAGCTGCTGGAGGAGAACCGGGAACAGGTCGAACACGCGCTGGACCGGATGAACCAGGGCACCTACGGCGTCTGCGAGGACTGCGGCAAGCAGATTCCGGCTGAGCGCCTGCGCTTCCGGCCCGAGGCCACCCGCTGCGTCGACTGCCAAGCCCGCTTCGACAGGACTAACGTGGCCCCGGCCTGAGGCCGCCTCAGGCCGGTCCGGCGGCCAACGACCTCAGCAGTGGGCGGAGAAATGGCTCATCGGCAACGCGGCCGAAGTATGCCCGGTCGCCGCTTTCGACGGCGGCGATCGCTCGGACGGCCAGGTCGCGGCCGGCGGAGGTTACACCGAGCCGTCGGGCGCGGGAGTCGGCGGGATCGGGCTGCCGCGTGATCAGCCCCCCCGCCTCCAGTCTGCGGACGACCTGCGACGTCATCATCGGGTCGGTGCCGCAGTGCTCCGCCAGCTGACGCTGGCTGGGCGCCTCGCCCTGCTCACCGAGCCACCAGGTGCTGGCGAGGAGGACGAACTGGACATGCGTCAAGCCGAACGGCCGGAGGACCGCCGCGGTGGCGCGCTGCCACCGCAGCGTGGCGCGCCAGAGGAGAAACCCTGGACTCTCCCCCGGCAAGCCGATTCCAGCCTCCATCAGGCGCTCGCGCGCTCAGACCTCAGGGCGTGGTCGGCCAGCGCCGCCACTGCGGACGGGACATCGGCGGTGACGATCGGGCCCAGCTGCTGGGCCGCCGGACCGGTAATCACCACACGGTGAGTGATCCGAGTGCCACCGCCTGTCAGAGAGGCCAGGCGGTGCTCGAACCGCAGGGTGGCGGTTGCTGGGATGTCGGTCTCGTCGACGAAGCCCGCGTTCTCTGCCGCTTCGACCATCCGGAACGGGAGCGGCTCCTGACCGGTTGGCGTCAGAACGCCGGTGGTGCCCGCGGCGAACGGTCCGTGGAGCTCCACCTGCGTCACACCTGCGTCCCAACTCGGCCACGCAGCGACGTCGCTGTAAAGCCGGTAGATCGCCGCCGCCGAAGCGGCCGTCTCGACGCTGTGCTCGAATTCGTACATGGCAATTCTCCTAAGGCGAAAACCTGTAACTGTTATGTACGCATAGTACCAGCGCGCATAGCATTCTGTCAAGTGTGCTCGTGAGGAGCCTGTCAGCGGACTTTTCTAATCGATCGGTTTGGAACAGCGTCTGGCCGCGCGACCGGATGCTCCTCGGCCCTGCCGCTTCGCTGGACTCGCGACGTCAGAGCGAGCCATAGACGACCGCCTTCTGCTCGGTGTACTCGTGGAATGCCTCCAGACCGTGCTCCTTGCCGAACCCTGACTGTTTGGTGCCGCCGAAGGGCAGCTCGTCGTGAGCGATCTGGAGTGCGTTGACCCACGTGTAGCCCGCGTCGAGCTCCTGCACCGCTCGGTGGGCGGCGGCCATGCTCCCAGTCCAAATCGACGAGCCGAGACCAAAGGGCGAGTTGTTGGCCCGCTCCAAGCCCTGGTCCAGGTCCTTGATCCTCATCACCGGCAGCGCAGGACCGAAGACCTCCTCGGTCACCATCCGCGAGTCGTCGCTGACGTCGACCAGAAGCGTCGGATTGATGAACCAGCCGTTGGCGTACGCCTCGCCCTGCGGCCGGTCGCCCCCGAACACGGCCCGGGCTCCCCGGGCCAGCGCGTCCTGCACCTGGGCCTCCACATCAGCCCGCTGCTGTTCGGAATGCATGGGCCCCATGCGCGAGCTCTTGTCCATGCCGTCGCCAGGCTTCAGCTTGCGGGCGCGGGCGATGATCTTCTCCAGCAGTTCGTCGAAGACGCCTTCCTGAACGTAGAGTCGCTTGATCGCCAAGCAGGCCTGGCCGCAGTTGAAGAAGCGGCCCACCGAGATCGCCTTGGCAGCCTCATCGAGATCGGCGTCGTCGAGCACTATGCAGGGGTCAGAGCCGCCGAGCTCCAGCACCACCTTCTTGAGCTGTGGCGCGGCCGCCGCCATGACCTTGCGACCCGTCGGCGTGGAGCCGGTGAGTGCGATCTTGCGGATCAGCGGATGCTCGACCATGGCCGGGCCGGAGCCATGGCCCAGGACCACGTTGACGACGCCCTCTGGCAAACCGCCTTCGATCAGCGCCTCGACGCAGGCCAGCGTCGACAGCGGAGTGGATTCCGAGGGTTTCAGCACCACGCAGTTCCCGGCCGCAATGGCCGGCGCCACCTTGTTGGCAGCCAGCGTGAGGGGGAAGTTCCAGGGCACTATGGCGCCGGTCACGCCGATCGGCCGGCGCAGCACCAGGCCGTAGGTACGCGCGTCGGGCAGCGTCACGTACTGCCCGTGGATCTTGTCGGCCAAGTCCGCGAACCAGGCTATGTTCTCGCCGAAGCGCTGGGCCTCGATGCGGGATTCGAGGATCGTCTTGCCCTGCTCAGCGGTCAGTATGGGAGCGATCTCCTCCACCTTGCCCAGCATGTGCTCGGCTGCGCGATGCAGGATGCGAGCGCGCTCGGCGGGGGCGATCTTGGCCCACTTCTTCTGCGCTCTGCCCGCCGCCTGGGCGGCTCGATCGACGTCTTCCGGACCGCCGCTGGGCACCTGGTCCACAACCTCGCCGGTGGACGGGTTGCGAACTTCATACGTCTGGCCTGAAGCGGCGCCTGTGCGCTCGCTCTCGATGATCATTGTTGCCACTGTCGTTTCCCCCAAGCTTGGTTCGTCAGGAATCACGCCGGTCGCCGGATAGGACACCATTATTCCGCCGCCTGTCATCAAACATCGGAGGCTTTCCATGGCAGTACGACTCGAACGAGAGGGGCCGGTCGCAGTGATCGTCCTCGACCGACCGCCCGCGAACAGCTACGACTACCAGTTCCTCCGCGAGCTGGGATCGGTCATCGACGACATTCGCTACGAGGACAACCTCCGCGCCGCAGTCCTGACCAGCGCCTCCGAGAAGTTCTTCTCGGCCGGCGCCGACGTGGCGGCTTTCCAAGTCGGATCGGTTCACCAGCGGTCCATGACAGCACTCTTAGCCCACGAGGTCTTTCGCAAGTTGGAGCAGACGCCGCTGGTCTTCGTGGCGGCCATCGCCGGTCACGCGCTTGGCGGCGGTTTCGAGCTTGCGCTGGCCTGCGACCTTCGCTTCGCCGCCCGCGGCGGCTACAAGCTCGGCCTGCCGGAGACCAATCTGGGGCTCTTCCCCGGCTCGGGCGGCACTCAGCGCTTGCCGCGCTTGGTGGGGCTGTCCCGCGGCATGGACATGATCTTCAGCGCCAGCCAGTTCGGTCCCGAGGAGGCCGAGCAGCTGGGCGTCGTCAACCGCCTCTTCGATGACGCCGGCGCCTGCCGGACGGCAGCAGTGGACTACTGCCGCAGGATCGCCGAAGGTGCCAGCGAGGCGATCGGCCGGGCGAAGGTCGCGGCCTCTCTCGGCTTTGCCGCCCCGCTCGATCTCGGTCTTGCCATCGAGCGGGAGGCGATCAGCCGCGTCTTCGCGTCGGAGGACGCCGTTGAGGGGATCGGCGCCTTCCTGGAGAAGCGGAAACCGACCTTCAAGGGTCGCTGACCCAAACCCGTCCAGCCCTGCGACTAACCAGTCAGAAGCCGATATTGCACCAGGGCTGAATCGGCCAGCCAAACATGGCGTCGGCCAGCGCCAGGACGCCTGGGCGGCTCTCCTCAACCAGGCCGGCGCGATGGAGGTTGGTGAAGCTCGTTCCGGCCAGGTAAGCCGCTGCCAGGGACTGGCCAGGCAGCACGAGGTCAGCGGTTTCACCAGTGCGGGAGCACGCCGCGCCGTCCGGGCCGCCTTCCAGCGCGAAGACACCTGCCCCCTCGTGCCAAAAGCCTGCCTTGACCTCGAGTCTGAGTCTTCCGGGGATCTGATAGCGGCGGCCGGCCAGAGCCCGGGGGACGTCGAGCAGGCTGAGCCAGAGCTGCGGGGAGACGTTCTGGATGAGCGCGTGCGGATCCTGAAGCAGATGCCGCAACGGAGAGTCTAGAGGCTGGCTGGGAGCGCAGAGCTGGCTCATCAGGTCGATGTCAAGCAGGTGGCGCCAGAGCGCTGCGCGGGTATCCGCAGCGAGTCCCAATAGTGCCACGACGTGCAGCCGGCCGTCGGGGGAGTGGACTGTCCAGCGCATGTCCTTGCGGTAGAGGGCAAAGCCGGCGAACTCTGTGCCGGGCGCCTGCAAAGCGAGGTAGAGGTTGCTGTATCCTCGCCGATCGGATTCATGATCGGCCAGCAGGTGCTCCCAGAAGGAGCGCGGGCTTGCGATGGCGCCGGGTTGGCCCAGCACAAAGCGGCGCTCGATGTCCAGGAGGACTTCGAGAGCGGCGGTGGGTTGGTGGTATTGGATGCCGCCCAGCTCCGGCTGCACCTTCATAGCAGAGCGGCCCCGAGCTAGCTCCAAGTCGGCTCGGTAGCTGGCGATCCCGAACCCGAAGCGCCCGTAGATGGCGCCCTCTGAGGCATACAGCGCGGCGATCGGCTCTTCCCGCGCGGCTGCCTGCCGCAGCAGCTGGCGCATCATGTCGGTCAACGCGCCCTGACGGCGGTGGGTGGGCAGGACAGTGACTGCCGAGATGCCTGCGGTGGGTAACGCGAATCCGCCTGGCAGTGAAAGCTGAAGGCTGTAAGCCCCGGCGGTGGCGAAGAGCTCGCCGGCGTCAAAGTATCCCCAGCAGCGCTCCTGTTCCAGCCCGTTGACCTTCGCCTCCACCTCCTCCGGCTTGGGCGTCGAGCCCCCAAACGTCTGCCCGCACTGAATGACATAGGCCGCGAGCTCAGCCTCGCGCAAGACCCTCAGCTCCCTCATTGGCTCCTCCTGGTCCAGAAGCCATCCGGGTCGAGCCGCCGGATCTGGGCCAACTCGTCCTCACTGGGCTCCTGCGTGGTGGCGCACTCCTCCGAGACGTCGAGCTGCCAACCTGTTGCCGCCTGCACGGCTGCCAGCTCCACCCCCGGATGGATTGAAGCGAGATAAGCCCCGCCGCCCTCGGCCGGGAAGCGCAGCACAGCCAATGTGGTCACGATGGCGGCTGGACCGCCGCCCAGCAGACCATGCCGGCGCCGCCAGCCGCGGCTGCCATCCCCGTGCCCGGGTGAGGTCACGTACGAGACTCGCTCGACCAGGCGGCGCGGTTCGTGGCTCATCAGCGTTACCCAGCGCTGGGAGAGGATCGCGATGTCGGCGCCTCCCCCGCTCCCCGGCAGCTTCAGTTGCGGCCTGGCGGGAGAACCGATGTAGCTGGTGTTGAGGTTGCCGAAGCGGTCAACCTCCGCGCCTCCTATGAAGCCCAGGTTGACATCCCCGTTCGCCATCAGCGCCATCGTGCTGGACGTGCCGGT
>JALZAW010000141.1 GCA_030948155.1 Candidatus Dormiibacterota bacterium
CCGCACAGATAGCCGCCGAGCTCGCGTGTCTGCGCGATGTGGAAACGAAACTGCTCCTCGTCAGGGGTCGTCCACCCGAACGCGCCCTCGCGGTCGGCGATAAAGCCGTCCACCGAGACGCCCATCGAGTAGATCAGCATGGCTTCAAGCTCATCTCACCGGAGCGACGGACGATGATCGCGGTGAAGTTCACCATTGAGTTGAACATCGGGCTCTCCTTCCTCCTGCAAGGCTGCTCTGCCACAGCCAGTGACCGATCGCGAGACGAAAACTCATCGCGTGGGCGTCCAAGCGATCGACAAAAAAGGGAGCCCCGGCGAGGGCTCCCTTCCTGACTGGTTGAATCAAGGCGCTCGAACTGATTGCGTTACTTGGCGTACTCGGTGGCGCGCGTCTCGCGCACCACTGTCACCCGAATCTGGCCCGGATAGCTGAGCTCGCTCTCGATGCGCTTGGCGATGTCGCGGGCCATGTGCTGGGCGTTCGCGTCGTCGATCTGCTCGGGCCTGACGATGATTCGCACCTCCCGGCCCGCTTGAATGGCGAATGACTGCTGCACTCCCCGGAAGGAGTTGGCGATCTCCTCCAGCTTCTCCAGCCGCTTTACGTAGGCATCCAGGGTCTCCCTCCGCGCACCTGGCCTGGCCGCGGAGATGGCGTCCGCCGCGATGAGCAGTTGGGCCTCCAGGGTGTGAGGCTCCTCGTCGTAGTGATGGGCCCTGACGGCATGCACTACCGCGCTGGGGACCCCGTGCCGCTGAATCAGGTCGGCCCCGATTACAGCATGCGAACCCTCGATCTCGTGATCGATGGCCTTGCCGATGTCGTGGAGCAAGCCTGCCATCTTGGCCGACTTCACATCGGCCCCGATCTCTGCGGCCATCATGGCGGCCAGATGGGCCACCTCCTTGGAGTGGTTCAGAACCTGTTGCCCGTAGCTGGTTCGAAAGCGGAGCATGCCCAGGTGCCTGACGATCTCGGGGTGCAGACCCTGCATCCCGATCTCCAGCACAGCTGCCTCACCCTCCTCCTTCACGCGCTGATCGACCTCCACCTTGGCCTTGGCCACCACCTCTTCGATTCGGGCTGGGTGGATGCGGCCGTCCACTATCAGCTTGTTTAGAGCTGTACGCGCCACCTCCCGGCGGATCGGGTTGAAACCGCTCAGCACGATGGCTTCCGGCGTGTCGTCAATGATGAAGTCGATCCCTGTCGCCTGCTGAAGAGCACGGATGTTGCGCCCCTCGCGGCCAATGATGCGGCCTTTGATCTCCTCGTTGGGCAGCGGCAGCACAGACACCGACGATTCAGCCGTCTGGTCCGCCGCTATCCGCTGGATGGCTTCTGTCACAACCACTCTTGCGCGGCGATCGGAATCGTCGCGAGCCGCCAGCTCGGCGTCGCGAATGCGCCGTCCTGTCTCATTGCGCAGCTCCTGCTCGACGCGGTCGAGCACGATGTCCTGCGCTTCCTGCCGGGACATGCCGGCCGCGCGCTCCAACTCCACCAGCTGTTGCCTGGTGGCCGCTTCGAGTTCGGCCCTGGCGTCGTCGAGGGCGTGCTCTCTGTCGGATATCCGTTGTTCCCTTCGCTCCACCTCGCCGAGGCGGCGCTCCAGGTTCTCCTCCTTCTGATGCAGGCGGCGCTGCTCCTGCTGGGCCTGAACCCTGATCTCGCGCGCCTCCTGCTCTGAGGCGGTTCGGATCCGCACGGCCTCTTCCTTGGCTTCGAGCAAACGCGCCTTCGCGTCGTTCTCCGCCTCGTCCTGCCTCTGCTGAAGTGCCTTCGTGCGCGCCTCGTAGTCGACGAGGTCCGCCTGCTGCTTCGTCCTGAAGCCTGACCGCTGGAGGAGGTAGACGATGCCTCCCGCCAGGACCGCTGCGATCACCACCGCCAAGAACAACACGATGTAGCTAGACATTGGCTTGGTTCACCTCTTGGTTTATTCGGTTGTAAAGGTGCTGATCCCCCAGCGGGGCGAAGCCCTGGGGTCAGAACAGATACACAACTGGCACCCAGGCGTCTGGATGTCTAAACCAAATATTCTAAGCGGTGAACGGGTAACCGCCGCCAAGCGCTGCCGGACCGACGCCCGGCCCCGGGTCAGCCGCTGGCGCTCTCGTCGGTGGCGCGCTCCGCCAGGAGTCGGCGCACCTGCGAGGGGAGAAAACCACGCCGCTGGAGCCGGCCGGCGAGCCGCCGGCGCTGCAAGCCAGGCGCTGACTCGATCAGATGACGCGCGGCCGCCGCTTCGGCTTGCTCACTCAGCTCGGTCAGCGCCTGCGCCGTCACCTCGCTCGAGATGCCCAGCGACATCAGCTCCCGCTCGATGAGAGCGCGACCACGCGCCCGCGAGCGGCGGCGGACCAGGCTCCGAGCCACCTCCAGGTCATCCAGGTACCCTGCCCGTCGAAGCTGAGCCAAAGCGGCTTCCACTTCTCCCGGCAAGCACCCGCGACGCAGTAACCTGCGTCGCAATTCCTCCTCCCCGTGCGCTCTCACAGCCAACAACCGCACGGCCACTTCCTGGGGATCAGGCGCGGGGGACGCCCCGCCTGAGGGCCTAGGCGGGGGCGACTGTCGGGTCCGCTGCGCGAATCGCGGCCGAGGTCCGCAGCGGGGCTGAGACCTGAGTGGCTGCCTTCTCCCGCACCTTGGCGTCCATCTCGCTGGACAGGGTGGGGTTCTCGCGCAGATAGTTGCGCACGTTCTCGCGGCCCTGGCCCAAGCGGGCCTCGCCGTATGACATCCAGGTGCCGCTCTTCTCGATGATCCCGTATTCGACTGCCGCGTCGATGAGGGCGCCTTCGCGCGAGATACCTTCGTTGAAGAGGATGTCGAACTCGGCCAGCCGGAAAGGCGGGGCCACCTTGTTCTTGACCACCTTGACCTTGACCCGGTTGCCAATGCTGTCCAGACCGCTCTTGATCGACTCCACCCGGCGGATGTCCAGCCGGATCGACGAGTAGAACTTCAGCGCCCGGCCGCCCGGCTGGGTCTCGGGGTTGCCGAACATGATCCCTACCTTTTCACGCAGCTGGTTCAGGAAGATGACAGTGCAGTTCGACTTCGAGATGGCGGCGGTCAGCTTGCGCAGCGCCTGCGACATTAGCCGCGCCTGGAGGCCGACATGGCTGTCGCCCATCTCGCCCTCGATCTCAGCTTTGGGCACCAGGGCTGCCACTGAGTCGATCACTATCACATCGACAGCCCCGCTCCGGACCAGCACCTCGACGATCTCCAGAGCTTGCTCACCGGTGTCGGGCTGACTGATCAGCAGCTCGTCGATGTTGACTCCGATGCGGGACGCGTAAAGGGGGTCAAGCGCATGCTCGGCATCGACGAAGGCGGCTGTGCCACCCTGCTTCTGCGCCTCCGCCACAACATGAAGTGCGACTGTGGTCTTGCCGGCCGATTCCGGGCCGTAGATCTCCACCACCCGGCCCCGGGGCATGCCGCCGACGCCGAGCGCCAGATCCAGGGGAAGCGCGCCGGTGGGAATGACTGAGACGTCACGCCCCTCATGCACCTCGCCGAGCTTCATGATGGCGCCCTTGCCATAACTACGCTCGATCTGCTGGATGGCGGTGCCGAGGGCTTTTTCCTTTTCCATGCTGCGGCGGTCCTCCTGTGCTGATGCTGGGTTCATTTGTGAGTGCGATTGTTCAGGGTGAAGTCTGGGTTGCCGCCGCGCCCGTGTCAAAGCTCTTTACAGGACGGCTGATAATCGTCATGATACGAACAGGTGTTCGGAAATGCAAGAGGCTATGTCGGGGCAGGGCTGGGCCCCTCTTGGAGCCGGCGGAGGAGGAGTTCCAAAGCCTCGGACACCGCCTGGCGGCGATTTTGCCACCGGTTTCCCGAGAAGTGGAAACAGCGCCCTTCACCGCCCCGGCGGTCGGCCAGCCAGATGTAGGTGAGCCCAACCGGCTTGCCGGTGCCATCCGACTCAGGCCCGGAGAGACCTGTAATGGCTACGGCCAGGTCGGCTGCGAGTTGCCGCCGCACACTTTCCGCCATCACCTGAGCCACCTCGGCACTGACCGGACCGGGATCCTCCAGCAGCCTGCCGGGGACCTGCAGCAGGTGCTCTTTGACCTCGTTCGTGTAGGACACGATGCCGCCTTTGAAAAAGTCGCTGCTGCCGGGGCAGTCGGTGAAGGTGGCTGCCAGCAGACCACCCGTGCAAGACTCCGCGACTGCGAGCTTCCAGTCCCGGCCGGCCAGCAGCTCCTGAATGGTGACGACGCGGGGGTCGACCTGCTCCCCTGCGCTGGGCGCGCCGCCACCGGGAAGGGATTCTGGTCGCGCTCGGAAATGCGGCCTCAGAACCACGTGGCGAAACCGCCAAAGGTAGTCCACACCACTCGCGACTGTGAAGACAACCGCGAAGGCGACGGCCGCCAGCGCGAGCCAGCGCAGCTGTGGATAGGGCCGCTGCAGGATCAGTAGCAGCACCGCCAGCACCTGCGACACGGTTTTCGTTTTGCCGAATGGCGTGGCCGAGATGACCCGCCCCTGACTGGCAGAGAGAGAGCGCAGGACTGTGATCAGGAGCTCGCGGCTGAAGATCACCATCACCACCCAGGGGCTCAGCTCACCTTCTTGGACCAGGACTATGAGGACCGAGAGAATGAACAGCTTGTCGGCTAGGGGGTCGAGAAACTTGCCCAGCTCGGTGACCTGATTGCGCCTGCGGGCGAGGTTTCCGTCCAGCGTGTCGGTGAGCGAGGCCACGACGAATACCGTCGCTGCCGCCTGGTCGTGATAGGGGAAACGGAGCATGAGCAGCGCCATCAGCAGCGGGATCGCCGCCAGGCGCGCCAGCGTGAGCAGGTTGGGCAGGTTCACCGCCTCGACTCTAGTGTCCCGCGACACTGGCCGCACGGGGTGCGCCAGAAAGCCCCGGTGTCCCGGCCCGGCCGGCTCAGCCCTCCAGGCCGAGCCGTTCCAGCAGTTCGTCCACATCGGGCAGGTTCATCAGAACCTCGCGCGACTTGCTCCCCTGATAGGCCCCGATCACGCGGTGCTCGGCCAGCTGATCGACTATCCGGCCGGCCCGGGAGTAGCCGACGTTGAACTTGCGCTGAACCAGGGAGACCGAGGCCCCTCCCTCGGCGGCGACGGCCCGGGCCGCCCGAGCGAAGAGTGGGTCAAGACGCCTGAACTCGCCCTCGCCGGGAAGCGGAGGCGCCGCTCCGCTCTCTAGGACCTCCTCGATGTATCTCGGCTCGCCCTGTGCCTGCCAGAAGCCGATGACGCTCTCCAGCTCCTGATCGGAGAGAAAGGCGCCCTGGATCCGCGTCGGCTTGCCGGCGTCAACAGGCTGGTAGAGCATGTCCCCACGCCCGAGCAGCTTTTCGGCGCCGACTGAGTCCAGGATGACCCGGCTGTCCACCTGCGAGCTCACCGCAAAGGCGATCCTCGAGGGCACGTTGGCCTTGATCAGCCCTGTGATGATGTCGGTGGAGGGGCGCTGTGTGGCGATGATGAGGTGGATGCCGACTGCCCGAGCCAGCTGAGCGATCCGGCAGATCAGCTCTTCAATCTCGCCCGCCGCCACCATCATGAGGTCGGCCAGCTCGTCGATGACTATCACCACGTAGGGAAGCGGGCGGGCATGCTGCTGGGCTGCCCTGTCGTTGTAGGCGCCGATGTTGCGCATGCCCTGGGCGGAGAGCAGCTTGTAACGGCGGTCCATCTCGGCCACCGCCCAGCGCAGGGCGGCGGCCGCTTGGTGCGATTCGACGATGACAGGCACCGCCAGGTGTGGCAGGCCGTTGTAGCCGGAGAGCTCGACCCGCTTGGGATCGATCATCACCAGCCGCAGCTGCTCGGGCGTGCAGCGCAGCAGGAGGCTGGTGATCAGGACGTTGATGCAGACGCTCTTGCCCTGACCGGTGGCGCCCGCGATGAGCAGGTGAGGCAATCGGGTGAGATCGCCGGTGATCGGCTGGCCTGAGACGTCGTTGCCCAGGGCCAAGGCCATCTGATGGGAGCCGGCCGCGAACGCTGTCGACTCGACCACCTCGCGCAGCGAGACCAGCGACGCCGAGCGGTTGGGCACTTCCAGGCCGACAGCTGACTTGCCAGGGATCGGGGCCTCGATCCGCAAAGGGGCGGCCGCCAGCGCGAGTGAGAGGTCGTTCTGGAGAGCCACTATGCGTTTCACCGCCACGCCGGCTGCCGGCTGCAGCTCGTACTGGGTGACCGCGGGGCCGGAGTTCACGCCTATCACGCGCGCCTGGACGCCGAAGGTGGCAAGTGTGCCCTCGATCAGGCGGACGTTCCGCTTGATCTCTTCCTGCATACGCTCCTTGCGGGCCACCAGCGTGTCCAAGAGCGTTAGCGGCGGCAGCTTCCAGTCAATCTCCGGCACCTCGTCTTCTGGTTCGGCCACCACCCGCAAGGGCTCCCGGTCGCCCGCCGCCGCTCCCAGCGCGGGTGCCAGCTGAGTGGATGGGCCGCTTGGCAGAGTGGCGCCGCCACTGGTGGGCGCGGGGCGCCAAGCCGTCTCGGGCAGCGGCCGGAGGATCTCGTCCAGGTTCGGCTCGGCTGCTGTCA
>JALZAW010000142.1 GCA_030948155.1 Candidatus Dormiibacterota bacterium
GCTCAGGCGACCTGAAGCGAGGCAGGTCTGCCCCGGCCAGCGAGGGGAACCAGCGGTTCAGCACATGTCCCCGAACATGCTCAGGGGTCAGCGTCCAGGTGGCGCTCCAGCCGCCTGGCTTCAGCACTCGGTGAACCTCAGCCGCGGCCGCCCGCCAGTCCTGGACCAGGTGCAGCGTCAACGAGCTGAAGGCAAGGTCGGCGCTGCCGCTGGGCAGGGGCAGTTCTTCGGCGCGGCCCAGGCGAGCCTCGAAGCCGTCGGCCTGGGCCAGCATCTTGGGCTCGGGGTCGACACCGATGACCGAGGCCGCGCTTGCCAGCTGGGCGGCAGCCCGCAGCAGCTTCCCCGGTCCGCAGCCTATCTCCACAATCGTCGGCGCCGCCGGCAGCGCACAGCGTTCCAGCATCAGCTGCAGACGCTTCAAGTCCTGTTCGCTCAGCGGCCGGAGCGCCGCGTAACTGCCGGCGATCGCCTGGAAGTGGTGGCTCAGATCGCCAGCGCCAGCTGCTCGGTCCGGGCCAGCGCGTGCGCCCGAACCCCCCGGCGCCGGAGATGGCGGGCGAGTTCATCCGCATAGCCGTGCACCGTGTACACGTGCTCAGCGCCGGAGAGCCTGACCACCTCCAGCAGCTCGTCGAAGTCGCAGTGATCGGAGAGTGCAAAGCAGCTGTCGGCCCCGAAGAGACGCGAGAACTGGGGATCCTTGGCCCAGCCGGAGACCAGCGCCGTCCGGTAACGCGCCAGCCGCCTCAGCGCCTGCTTGCCGGCCGGAGGCAGGAGGACCACCCTGTCTTCCAAGCGCTCTTCGACTTGGCTCAACTCAGCCCATTCCGGCAGCGTTACGCCAGCCGCCTCATAGCCGCGCGCGAAGGGCAGGCAGCGTTCTTCCAGGGCGAAGCGAAAGCCGAGGCGGCCGAGCAGCAGCATCACCTCCTGCGCCTTGCCCAGCGCGTTGGCAAGGACGACAGGGGTGGCGCCGGCCGTTATGGCCTGGCGGCACCAGAGCGCCAGCTCCCCGACTACCGAGTCCGGCTCTGGGAAGCGGAAATGGGGCAGGCCGTAGGTGCTCTCCAGCACCAGGGCCTGCGCCTGGGGGACAGCCGTCGATAGGCCTGCCGGCCGCCGCAGCTTCATGTCGCCGGTGTAGAGCAGGCTCCTGCCGGCCTGCTCGAAGAGGAGCATCGCCGAGCCCAGCATGTGGCCGGCGTCATGCAGCGTCACCCTGGCGCCCTCCACCACCACCGTCTGGCCCACCGGCACGACTTCCACGGCGTGCGGCCGCCGAGGTTTGCTGAGAAGGGCCAGAGTTGCCTCTGTCAGCAGGGCTCGGCGGTGGCGGCGAGCGTGGTCGGAGTGGGCATGCGACACGAACGCCAGCTCCCGCACCACCTGCGGGTCCAGCCAGAGCTGATGTCCGACAAGAGAGATGCCTCGGTCCCAGTTGACTTCGCAGCTCATAAGCGCAGCGCCGAGAGCTGAAGCCTGTCGTGGATCGCAAAGAGGTGCGGCGGGACGTGGGCGCCCACTGCAGCGTAGGCAGCGAAGGGGATGCCGATGTCAGCCAGCCAAACATCACCGGCCAGCTCTGGACCGCGCCCTGTCAACAGGCCTGCCTTCGGCAGACCGAGGGTCACAGTCGTGGCGGCGTCGACGGCGACCCCGGGCGCGGCACCGCTGTCCGCATCAAGGCCGGAAGGTAGGTCCGCGGCGACTACCTCGAGGCCCGCTCCGTTGATGGCTTCGATCCAGGACTTGAGCCTGCCCTCTGGCGCTCGATGCAGACCTGTGCCGAAGAGGGCGTCGAGCACCATCCGAGCGCCGTTCCAGCGAGGCTCCCGGTCGATACTGACACCCAGCGCTCGCAGGGCCCTCAGCTGCTCTGCCGGCAGCGGACCGATCCGGTCAGGCTCGGCCAACGCCACACCGGCGAGCCGTCCCCAGCGGTGGAGATGCCGGGCCGCCGCCAAGCCGTCACCACCGTTGTTGCCTGGCCCGCAAACTACATAGGTGGTACCCCGGCAGTGCCTGGCCAGCTGCCAGCCGGCGGCCTCCATCAGCCAGGACACCGCCAGCCCGTAGCGCTCAATTGCCAGGCGGTCGACCTCGGCTACCTGAGCGCTGCTGAGTGTGGGAAGAACTCGCGCCGGCCGCGAGGGAGTTGTCTGCAAAGAGGCGATGACTGAACTGTACTTCACGGGATTTATCAGCCAGAGTCTTGACAACCGGCCGCTTGACACCGAAGATGTTCAATCGGCAGTGCATGGATAGGGCTGTCCGGGCCAACTCTTACAGCCGGAGGTCAGCCGATGATCCGAGAAGCGTCGATGGCGATCGAGACGGTCACAGTCTCACAGCAGCGGAAGCAGTCTGAGAAGTACGCCAGGCGCAACAAGATGCGCTACTTGGACCGTCTTTTGGATCAGCTCGAGCGGCTCAACCTGGCCGACCAGTCGGAGGTTCCCAAACCTCTGGCCCAGGCGGTCAAGACGCTGGTGGTGGCCTCGCCGCCGACGCCCGCCTGCATCCACTGCGGCGACGAAGTGCTGGCGACGATGGATTGCCTCTACGAAATCCAGGACGCTCTGATGGGCCACCCGGACGACGAATAGTGGACTGTCCCCTGCGTCACCCCTCGTGCGGTAGTTCTTCCAAGTAGCGCTCGTAGCGCTGATAAGCGTCTTGTTTGCGCGCGTCCACGATCTTGGTGTAGCCCTGCAGGGTGTTGAGGTTCGCGTGGCCCAGCACCTCCTGCACGAGCCGCACGTCGCCTCCAGTCACCTCCAGCAGGCTTGTCGCTGCCGTGTGGCGCGCGACATGGGGGGACTTGAAAGCCCAGGCGCCGATTGACCGCCGCACCCGGTTGACTATGTACCGCGCACCGTCAGGTGTGAGCCGTCGCTCGCCGCGGGCTGCTCGCGCCCGGTCAAAGTTCACGAAGAGCGCCAGCGAGGCATCCTCCCGCGCGTCGAGGTAATCGGACAGAGCCACTTTTGCCCGCTCCGTCAGGTAGACGGCGCGTTGCTTGCTCCCCTTGCCGGTCACTATCAGGCGATGGCCCTGCTTGGGGACGTCGGTACGGTCAAGGCTGAGGGCTTCCGAGATCCGGCAGCCCGTGCTGATGAGGAAGTGAACCAGCGCCCGATCGCGCTTCTCGAGCGGTGTCTCGCGGGGCAGGGCGGCCAGAAGAAGCGCGAGCTCATCAGGGGGCAGCGGTTTGGGCAGGCGCTGTTCGAGCTTGGGCAGCGTGATGCGGTTGGACAGGTCGATTGGAATCAGGTTCTCGCGGGCCAGCCAGCGGAGCCAGGAGCGAATTGCCACCAGCGAGCGAGCCCGAGAGGCTGGCCCTGGCACAGAGGCGGCGAGATGGCGCTGATAAGCTCTCAGGTCTTCGTAACCCAGCTCATCCATCTGCAAACTGTGCCGGCGCTCGCTGAGGAAGTCGCGGAAGCGGTTCAACTCGCCGCGATACGCCCGCACAGTGTTGGGACTTCGGTTGGCCTCCAACTCGAGCCAGCCCAGGTACTCGTCCTGAGCGGTCGGGAAATCCAGAGCCATCTAGTGGAAGCCGGGCCGGCGGCTGCGGCGGCCGACCGGGCTCAGGACCCCTCTGCGATGTCCGGTGCCTTCCTGGCGCGAACCGCGCGTTTCGGTCGGCTGGGCTCGGCAGCGCGGTTCACCTGGATCCTCACCCGTTCCGGCTGTCTGCGCCTGGTCTTGGGCACGCGCAGGGTGAGCAGGCCGTGCTCGACCTGAGCCGTTGTCTCTTCCAGCACGCAATCGGCCGGCATGGCGATCTGGCGGAAGTAGCGGGTGCCGGGCAGCTCCTGGTGAAGGTAGTCCCGGTCGGGGATGGTCACCTCTGCCTGGATGGTCAGCGTATTCTCCGCGCAGAGGACCTCCACATCCTCGGGCCGCAACCCAGGCATCGCCGCTTCGAGCATGAGCATGCCACCGTCTTGCCAGACATTGATAGGCATCGATTGAGCTGAGCGATTCAGCTGGCCGCCGTGCCCTATCACCCGCAACATCTCGCGCACCAATGGGTCGGTCCGATAATCGGAAAAGCGCGAGTCAGCCACATGGTTGATTCTAGTCGCCGGATCGGAGCTGAAACTTTTGAGCCTTGGGTCGTCTAAAGGATGAGCGATCCGGCTGAGGCCGAGACCAGTCAGACCGAGAAACGGGTCAGCTGGACGGAGCTGTTCTTCGACCTCGTGTTTTGTGTTTGCGGTCACAGAGGTGTCCGCGATGATGTTCCGGCTCGTGTCCTGGCCGCGTCTCAGCGCAGCTCTGCTGGTCTCGCTGCTCGCTCTTCTGGCGCCGCTCGTCTCCGCCCAGGTCGCGCTGCTGCTCCTGGCCGCAGCACCCGCGACCGTCAACCTGGTGGAGGACCGGTGGCGGGCGATCCTCGGTCGGCGTGCAGCGATTGAGGAACGGGCGCCGGATCGGGGGTGCTAGTACCCGCTGCCGGCGCTGGGTGAGGCTCCCGGGGCAACGTTGGGGGTCACGGCAAACCACTTCCCGCCGACCCCTTCGCCGTAGGTGTCTCCGCTGTCCTTGTCCTTTGCGTAGTGATAGAGCGGCCAGCCGTTGTAGGTGACCTGCGTGCCGCCTTCGGGATTGGCGATGGTGCCCAGCTGGCCGGGCACACCTGGGCCAGCCGCCGGCTGCGTGGTGCCTGCCTCGAGACGCAGAGGCGGCCAGTTCTTGGCGCAGGCGCTGAGGCAGGTCACCTTGCCCTCGGAGTCGGGAGCGAAACGGTAGAGCGACAAGCCCTTGGTGTCGACCAGGATGCTTTGAGATTTACCCGCCACCGTCTTGGTGGCTGTCTTGACAGTCGCCGCCGCGGCGGGGCTGGCGGCGGAGGAAGGTGAGGAGCCTGACGAGTAGGAGCCTGCGCCACCACCACATGCGGTCGCGAGCAGCGCGATGGCCAGGGCGAACACGGGCAGTGCTCTCTGAACGGGTTCAGCAGCGATTGGCAACCTCCAATGCGCTTCCATCAGTGGTTAGTACGGGCCCGGCTGGCTCAATGGTTCTAGCCACTTCGAACAATCTGCGTGGCGGATTTGTCGTCTCGCGCTGCAGGCGTGTTCGACCTCAACTTCACCCCAACTCTTAGCCCTCCCCTTGGCCTGCCTTAAGCCCCGCCAGGCAAGCTACCAGCAGGATGCAGCTTGCTTCCCATTCGGAGCCGACCGGGATGGAGGTGGTACACAGGCTGCCCGGCCGCTGCCGGCTGCGCTTCGGCCCGGATCAGGCCGCCAGCGGCCGGCTGCTCGCCCAACGGTTGGCCGGCCAGGCGGCAGTCGCCTGCGTTCGCTGGCGGCCGGCCAATCGGTCACTGACTGTCGAGTACCTGCCGAGCATCGACCTTGACGAGCTCCTCCGGGCTTCCGCTGCGCCGAACTTGCGCTTCGCGAACCGCGCGCCGGAGGTGGCCAATTCCGGGTTGGAATGCTTCGCCGCGCTGGCCCTAGCTGTCGCGAGCGGAAATCTGGCCGAAGTGATCTTGCTGCTGCTGCCGGTTCTTTGGCCGCCCCGAGCTGCCGGCTTGCCGTAGGTATATTAGCTGTACTCTGCGCTATCAAGTTTTGTCCCCTTATGGGTTCTGACTCCTTTCCCCGGCGGGCCCGGCAGCGACCTGCCCCGCTGGCCCGGAGCCTGCGCATCGCCCACGCCATTCCGGGTCGGGTGCGCTTTCAGGTGGCCGTCGAAGACCAGGCCCACGGCGCAGAGTTGGCCCGCCGGATGGCTTCCCATCCCGCCGTTTCGGCGGCGAGCTGGCGGGAGACCTCCCGCTCCCTCGTCGTCCAGTTCGACCCCGACCTCAGGTCCGGCGATCTGCTCAGTGCGCTGCCCGCCTCCGCTCAAGACGCCGCAGCACCCGCCACGCCGGCGACGCCACTCTGGCGCCAGATGCTGGTCCCGGCCGTATCCCTCACCGCCGGCCTGCTGGGCCCGGCCCCTCCTGCATCCATCGTCATCGCGGCTTGCGCGCTGCCCATCGCCCGGCGGGCGGTGAGGGGTCTGGTCGGCCGGAAGCTCAACATCGATGTGTTGGATGGAGTGGCCGTCAGCCTGCTGCTCGCCAGCGGGGACGTGCTCGCGGCAGGCGTCTCGGTCGGCCTGATCGAGACCGGTGAGCGGATCCGCCGCCGAGCCTCGGGCCGGGCCCGTCGGGTTCTGCGTTCCTGGCTCGGCACTACGCCCAGCGCGGTCCGTCTCCATGAGGCTGGCAAAGAGCGGATGGTCCCGCTGGAAGCGGTCAAGGCCGGCGACCGCATCTCCGTCTACGCCGGCGAGTCGGTGCCTGTCGACGGGGTTGTGATCGAAGGACTCGGCGACCTGGACGACAAGACGTGGTCAGGCGAAGCGATGCCGCGTCGGGTGGTGACCAGTGCCCAGGTGTTGGCTGGTAGCTCGCTCTACGACGGACGCGTGGTGATCGAGGTGCTTGCTTCGGGCGACGAAACTCGCGCCGCCAAGTTGGCCATAGCGCTCGAGG
>JALZAW010000143.1 GCA_030948155.1 Candidatus Dormiibacterota bacterium
CCAAGCTGTGGGCGCCTGGCTCCAGTAAGATGGCAGCGATCCCTGGGACGCGGGAGTAGCTCACTCGGTAGAGCGCAACCTTGCCAAGGTTGAGGTAGCGGGTTCGAAGCCCGTCTCCCGCTCCAATTCTCTGGTTCCAATTCCCCAGCAGCGTTTCCTACTGCTTTCGGGCCCTTCCAGCCAGGCCTCATCTGATGATCATTTGGCGCTAGGTGTAGCTGCTAAACAGCGGTTCCTGTTAGAAAACCGCTATACTGCGGCGAACGGTGGGGAAGCTGGTGGGGGTGCCGATGGAGCAGTTCGTGGAGGACTACCTCGCCCACTGCCGAGCCGCGGGGCTCTCCCCAACGACGCTTAGCCGCTCCTACGGCTACTCGCTCAGGGGCGTGTTCCTGCCGTGGTGTCGGGAGCAGGGGATCGAGAGGCCATCCGCGTTGAGCAGCCGCGATGTCGACCGGTTCGTCAACGACCTGCTCGAACGGGGAGGGAAGCGCGGGCAGCTGAGCAAACACACCGCCTGGACTTATGCCAAGGCAGCCAAGCTGTTCCTCACTTGGGCGAAGGAGGAGGGTGAGAAAGTTGAAGCGGAGGTCAGACTTCCTAGGCTGCCAAAGCGGCTCGTGGACACCCTGGACCGCGAGGAGTTACAGCGGCTAGAGAACGCCGCGGGCAACCAAAGGGACGCGTTGATCGTGCGGGTTCTGGCGGATAGCGGAGTCCGGGTGGGGGAATTGGTGCGACTCCGGATTAGTGACATAGTGGAGCAAGACCACCATCACTTCCTAAAGGTTAGGGGCAAGGGCGATAGGGAGAGGCTAGTCCCGATCGCTCCACCTCTATATCGGCGATTGTTGCGCTTTGTGGAGCGATACCGCCCCGACAACCCCACTAGCGACCGTCTCTTCCTGTCTCGCCGCCGTGGCGGTACCATCGGGGGCTACGGACCGCTGACCGACAGCGGGGTCCAGCAGCTTATCCGAGGTCTCGGAGAGCGGGCAGGCCTGAAGAAGAGAGTGCACCCTCACCTGTTCCGCCACAGTGCGGCGACGCACATGCTGAGGCGCGGGATGAATCCACTCTTAGTGGCGGAGGTACTCGGCCACACATCCTTAGCGATGATCCAAAGCGTCTATTCCCATCTGACGCCCGTCGATGCGCACTCCGCCCTGATGGCAGCCCTACGCGATGGAGACTGACGCCGTCAGGCGGGCCCGTCAGTCAAGCGGAAGGCCTGGCCGACTCAGCTACATTACATCCATGACCCGCTCCGGACGTAGCGCCGTCAACGGTCCGCCAGCTAGGATGAAGTCGCAATGGAAGACCATAGACGGCTAACGCATCTCGACGAATCCGGAGCGGCCCGGATGGTGGATGTCGGCGCTAAGTCGGAGAGCAGGCGTGAAGCGACGGCTGAGTGCATCGTCGTCATGACGCCCGAAACCATCCGTGCCGTAAGAGAGGCCACTCTCGCCAAGGGTGACGCGCTTGGTGTGGCCCGGGTGGCGGCCATCATGGCAGCCAAGCGCACGTCCGATTTGATTCCACTGTGCCATCCGCTGCCTATAACTGGGGTGGACGCGAGCTTCGACCTAGCCGAGGAAGGAGTGCGAGTAGAGGTGTCCGTGCGAGTGACAGGCAAGACGGGGGTGGAGATGGAGGCTCTAACCGGCGCAGCGGTTGCTGGCCTTACGCTCATTGACATGGTCAAGGGCATACAGCGTGACGTTAGTCTTGGATACGTCCGACTTCTCTCAAAGACAGGTGGCAAGTCCGGGGACTACAAGCGAGTGGGCGACTAAGGTCATCTCTCATCGATGAGAGCGCCGTGGTGGGGTGTGGCCGAAGGGTCCATGCAATCGATTGTGTTGCCCTACCTGGCCGTTGTTGGGGTTCGCTCGTGCGACGTTCACCGATCTGCACCGACGTGCGAGCCGAATATCACTGCCTGTCTGACCGCGAAGCGTACCGTACCGTCCGTGGCAGTTCGCCGGCAACTGCTGTCCGGTGATTTCACCCAGGCAGTTCGGGCTATCGTCAAGTCCGCGCCACTATCTATGCGTACGAGCAGCTTTTCACTGTCTGGGCTGCGCGTTACCCAGCCGTGGCTCTGATCTGCTCATCGAACTCTCGTACAGCGGGATGCGTATCGCAACGCTGCAGATCGCGGCGAAGGCCTCGGACGAGCCCAACGTCCGCGTGGGCCTTGACGGCAACGGCACCGGCGAGCGCGAGCGACCCCAGACGGCACGCTTCCTCCGGGACCTCATCAACGTAGGTGCCTGCCAACATCACCAGTAGCCAGGTCCGCTGCTTAGCCCATGCTGAGTCAAGCACACTGAGGGCGCCGTTCAAATCCTCACGTGCTTCGTCCAGCTCTCCCAACTTGGCCATGCACGCTCCCCGTTGCCCCATCAGCCAGACATCGTTGAAGAAAGTCACTCGCGGGCGAGGCGGCCTGTCGCCGCCACCCTTGGCCAGCATCGTTGTCGCGCGGTCCAATGCCTTGGAGCAGGACTTGGCGTCCTTCCTCAGTGCGTGCGCCTCTGCCTCAAGCATGGCGAGCCAGCCTTTTGTCGTGGATGTTGCGTCGCTTGGGCGGAACCCAAACGTTCCGGATAGTCGCTGAAGTCTCTCTGATGGGTCTTCTCGATAGAACGGCCTACAGGCAGCCTTCCCCATCAAGTAGGCACCCAGTCCGCTGTCCCCGGCTTCACGAGCGGCTTGCAGGCCCACCTGGTAATAGGACTCTGCGCCTGTGTCATCATCGAGAATCCAGCGGAGGCGACCAGCCACACCCGCCGCTTCCCCAGCGAGCGAGCAAAGCTGCTTGCGGACGGATGGCCGCAGCGAGTAGCCAAGCAGGGCAGTCAGATCGTTCAGGTGACTGTCCACGGCTCCCAACAGCGCCGCCGGCTCAGCTTGGGATTCCAGGCGCTCCAAGGCCACGGTCACCCGCTCGAGCTGGGAAACCGTCTCCTGATCGACTCGGCTTGGGCGAGCCAGTGCGAAGGCCAAACGATCCCAGGGCTCACACTCGCTTCCCAGGACCAAACCGGCGAACCCAACGAGGAACTGACGACGGTCCATTGCAGACAGTTTCGCATTGAACTGGCGGACAAGGAGCGGCCGCAGCTCCGCCGGCCCCAAGAGGCTGGCCGCTACCATCACCTCGACGGGTGGCTCCATCTCGGCGTTCTCCCAGGCGGCCAGCCGTTCGACGGGAGCAATCCATCCCACCATGTCTCCGACGGCGTCCAGGAACTCCACTGGACCGACGTTGAGAGACTGGCGCACAGCTCGAAGAAGTTGAGCTGGCGGCCCGCCGCCAGCTGTCCGGGCTTCTAAGGAGTGGAAAGCTGACACCGGCGCTCGCAAAGGAATGTCAAGCTCTGGGCATCGGGCCGGGCCCACCTGAGACCGGGAAGACGGCGGCTGGAGTCCAAACCGGTACCGGTGGGCAGCGATCAGCTCGTCGAGGACGGCTTGGCCCTCCACGAGGCTCGCAAGCAGGTGATCAAGGATCCACTCGTCAGCCAACCGAGCCGCCCTCCCTTACTGAAACTCCCTCCCGCTCTGCCGCTTCGTCATGCGTCCGCCGCGTGGACCCGCACCTCCTCCTCGGTTCACTAGGCGGCGTCCTTTCTTCCAGCCGTCAGTCAGGCGCGAATCGAGGATCGGCTCCTGGTGCCTACCATGGGCCTATCTTGGGCGCCTCGTCAATGCCTCGGAGGATGAACTAAGGTCCTTACGGGCTGTCCGATTCGATCGGGTCAACGCCCAACGACTGGCGCCGCCGTCCTCGCTCTTCGTCGGGTAGTAGGCGCTGCAATGCCTCGCTGTGGGTCGCGACAGCTTCCTGAAGTCGGAGGACGACGTCCATGAAGCTTGCGATTCGACCTTCAAGGGCTGCCACCCGACTCTCGAGGCCTTGGAGCGCTCCGGGACCAGTGTCGGCAACGGTGGCGCTCGGCAGGGCAAGATCCGGCTCAACGTCGGGCGGCAGACGCCTCAGTCCCAGCTTTTGGTCCACGGATATGTCCGCAAGCCGTGCTGCTGCGAGCAATACGTGGGCGGGCGGCATGGCACGTCCCTTGATCCAGTTGCTAATTGCCGACTCGGAGTAGCGAGCCCCGCCTTCACCGCGGACGCCCAGCTCTTCGAGGCGGATGGCCAACAGGGGGCCTCTGCCTGCTCGCCTCCTGGCCTCTTCTAGGATCTCGCGGACCAGCCGTGGCCAGTCCAGCCGACCGGTTTCCTCGGCCGGCCTGCCGGCGGACATCGCTGCACACTGTACTACGCTCCTTCAACCTCGCTTGACGTGCGGCTCGCACAGCAATACATTACTCGCGTGAGGAGCGAGAAGTCGCGTGTCCAGCGAGGTCGGTTCTCTGGACGGCAGCCGGGGGGCGCCGAGCGGGGTGCAAAGTGAGCCGTGGATATCCGATCCCGATCAAGAATCTCGATCGGGCCCGAGCTCGACGAGGGTGGTCGGTCACGACCCTGGCCGAGAAGTCTGGGCTGGGGTTGGCCACCGTGAGCCGGGCGCTAGCTGGTCGGCCAGTATCGATGCTGACGCTACGCCGCTTGGCGGCTACGTTCGGCCAGCATCCGCCACTGCCGGAGCTTCGAGTACTCCTCGAGGGCGATGAGTGATGGTCAGCCTCTGGCGGGCAACGTCCGCATCGTCCGTGAGGGGAGCGATCTCAGGCGGTGCGGGTCGGCCGACTAGGGCATCCCTCAAAATCCCGCGGATGCGCCTGTAATGCCGGGAGCCCGCCGCCAGGGGCCGTCGAGCTTGAGAGCCAAGTCGGTGCAGCCACTTTGTCCCAAGGCATGCGGCGATCGGCTTCGCCTCGTGGAGTCGGCGCGCTGGGGTCGTTACTGGCGTTGTGGGCGCTGTGGTCATGAATGTCGATTTGACCGGCGGTACGCCGACCATGCGCCGTTGCCGGCGGAGGCGCGGGGGACGTGACTCTATCGGGGAGGGTCGCTGCGGAGACCGGGAGGGAGATCGGGATAGGGACGAAGCCATCGTCCAGCTACGGGGCAGCCGTCCATGTGGAGCGCCTGATCGAGCGGATGCCTTGGCCGCAGCCGTGTGGTGAATGTGGCGGCGCAGCTTCTGTTCAGGTGGACGGTCGGCGACTCTGTCGACTTCATCTGCGAGAGATCCTGCGGTGAGCTCCCAGAGTCAGCGTCCATCGCAGGACGAAGAAGCACTTGTGCTGGAGCTTGAACCGCTGCTGATCGGCACCTGGGTGACGGTGTTCTGCTCAAACGATCCTTGGCTGAAGCGGTACAGCAGAAAGCGGGGTCGAGTCGAACGGGACGACGGTCTCATCGTCGAAGTGAGGCTGCCTGGTGGCGACTTGGTCTCCCTCTGGCGAAACGAGGTAGAGCCGGTCGCCTCGCTGCCGCGCGGCCGCGCCGGCCGCCGATCACCTCACCAACTTCTCATTCAGCAAGGCGTCGTACCTGGCATCGCTCTCCAAGCGGAGCGTCGTCGGGCCGGCCTCACGCAGCTCGATATAGCGACGGCCATGGGCGTCTCCGTCCCGAGAATCAGCCAGATCGAGGCGGGACCCGTTCGGGCTGCGACCGCAACCCGATACCTCGAGGCTCTGAGCATGGCCAGGGCGAGTGCGGCGTGAGACGACATGGGGAAAGGACAGGAGTAAACCTGGCCGAGCGAGGGCGGGGGAGGGGGTGGACCCTGACTTGACCTGGTGACCGCCCAACAGAAAAGAGCCGTCGAGGCCCAGCCTGGCAGCCGCCTCGACGGCAACTCCAGCCCATTCCAAGGAGGAGTCACGGTGAGCCTACACGTTTTCTCAGCACCTTCGATTTCAGGAACGCAAGCCCCAACCGGGATACCGCTGGCGCCGGCCGGCATTGTCAGCCCACCCTCAAGGCTTGAGCTGAGCGGATCGGACGAGGGCGTACTCATCGACCTGATCCTCGAGGAGCTCTGCCTCTGCTGCGCCGGCGCCGGCTTCGTGCCGGTCACCCTCAGCGAGACCTGCTCGAGCTGCAGCGCCAGTGGCTACGAGCTCATCGACGACGACAGGCAAGCGTGCCCGGTCTGCGACGGGACCTGTTGGGTGCCGGTCGACGAGATGGAGCAGTGCGAGCGCTGCGACGGGACGGGGCTGGAGCTCACGGCAGCCGGCCGGCGGTTGCTCCGCCGGAGTGCGCCCGTGCTGTGGGCCTTCCTGAATCGATGGCGTGAATGGAGGGGAGAGGTATGACCGCCACTACGAACACCATCGGCGCGATCGTGTACGCCTTGAGCGTCGGGCCAATTCCGGACGTAGCCCGAGCGGCAGTAGGCCAGCCAGCCTCCCGGAGGTCGAGTTGGCCACCCTACTCGCGGAGCGCTCTCCGGCGAGCACAAGCACCCGAGCAGCGTGCCTACTGCTATCCAGTCCGGCCCCAGGGAGGTCGTTTGATGGCCGGAGAGATCGACATGG
>JALZAW010000144.1 GCA_030948155.1 Candidatus Dormiibacterota bacterium
GGATTTCACCGCGCATAGTTTGGTGGTCGCTGTTGTTTCCAGCACTCTGGATAGCATTCACACTGATCCGCGGCGCGCTAATCAACTTTTACCCCTATCCGTTTATCGACGTTGACGCCCTGGGTTACGGACGAGTGATCTTCAACGCCTTCTGGGTTCTGCTCCTCCTGCTTGCTGTGGCGGCCGGCGCCTATGCCTTGGACCGACGGCTGCCTCGGCCGGAGGCCTCGCCAGCACACCGCTGACGCTGCCGGCGCCGGCCCGGCTTGGCACGCCACACAGGGTTGCCAAAGCTCATGCGGTTGTCGTACTTTCGTTCCCAGCCTCGTCGGATCTTTGTGTTGAGTGGAGGGTGTATGAGAAGGCTTCTGTCGGTGGTCGCCCTGTTGGGCGGCGCTCTGATTGTCACCACCAGCACCGCCCTGGCCGGAGGGCCGGTACTGGTCAGCAAGGTCAATCCGTACGCCGGCTGCACAGTGGGCGCCTTTCCGGGCGCCACCAACTACAAGAACGCCGAGGTCGAGCCGTTCCTGACCTACGATCCCAGCTCGCACTCCCACCTCCTGAGCGCCTGGCAGCAGGATCGCTGGAGCGACGGCGGCGCACATGGGCTCGTGGCCGGTTACAGCTTCGACGGCGGTCGCAGCTGGAAGAACAGCGCCCTGCCGTTTTCCAAGTGCGCTCCGGGCGGGGTGAACTATGAGCGAGCCTCCGATCCCGGCACGGCCATCGGCCGCGACGGCAATTCCTACTCGATAGCGATCTCGTTCGATGCGGACAGCATCCGGAACGCAGTGGTGGCGGCAACCTCGCCCAACGGGGGCAGGACCTGGACCAACGTGGTGCCGATCATTCAGGACGTCGCCAATCCCGTCACCGGTAACCCCTTCAACGATAAGGAGCTGATCTTCGCCGACCCGACCCGCGGTGGCATCGCCTACGCTGTTTGGGACCGGCTGGCAGACGTCCCGGGCGC
The DNA here is from genome assembly GCA_030948155.1 of Candidatus Dormiibacterota bacterium. Lineage (GTDB taxonomy): Bacteria > Chloroflexota > Dormibacteria > Dormibacterales > Dormibacteraceae > Dormiibacter. Next base: position 977 of record JALZAW010000144.1, read on the forward strand.
TGGGAATCGAGTGCGCCAGCCCGTGCGCGAAACGCCTGCTGGGCACAGCCAGAGCGGCGCCGCCCAGCCCAACGCTTCGGCTCCCGCCCAGGCCGCTCTCCCGGCCTTCACTGGACCCACCTACTTCTCCCGCACAACCGACGGTGGCAAGACCTGGGAGAAGGCCCACGTGATCGTCCCGACGGGCGTCAATGAGCAGACGATCGGCAACTACATAGTCATCGACGCGCGCACCGACCTGCTCTATGACTTCTTCGTCTTCATCACCGCCGACGGCAAGTTCCACCTCGGCTTTGTGACCTCCACCGATCGGGGTGGCCACTGGACCAAGCCGACGATCTTCCAGGATCTGAGGACGGTGGGTGTGCCTCACCTTCGGACCGGGGACATCATCCCGATCCCAACCATCGATCGGGCAACCGGCTGGCTCTACATCGTCTGGCAGGACTCCCGCTTCAGTGGGGGCAAGCACGACGAGATCGCGATCAGCCGCTCCACCGATGGTGGCCGCCACTGGAGCGAACCTCAGCGAGTGAATCAACCCACCGGGCAGTCAGCCTTCACGGCCACCGTGGCTGTCAATTCGGATGGCAAGGTTGGCGTCACCTACTACCAGCTCCAGAGCTACCCGCGCACCTACATAACTGACTACTTCATGAAGGTGACCACTGGCCGGAACCTGCACTTCACCGACCCCGAGGTGGTCGATGCGCCGTTTGACATCGCGGATGCGCCTGTCGCCGGCGGCTTCTTCATAGGGGACTATCAGGGCCTGGTGGCGCCCGGCGAGAGCTTCCATCCCCTATACGTGACTACCAACTCCGGCAACACGGTCAACCCGACCGACGTCTGGACGCGCTCAACCCAGGACAGTCGCGACTGAGCCGCGTTTTCCTAGTCAACCCTGGAGGGCGCCTCAGCTGAGGCGCCCTTTCCCAATCCATTCTCGAGTCGAACGATTCGCGCCCCTGGCAAGAGAAGCGACCCACCGGGAGGTGGGCCGCTTGGAGTAGGGGGAGGATTCGATCGGCACGTCCGGGCGGGTCACCGAGAAGCTTTATCTGATAGCGCCACTATAGCATCTTCCGACAGCCGCGTGCGCTTTGTTGCCTGCAAGTCAGGAAGTAGCTCAGTCTCCGTGCGGGCACCATCACGGCCGCTGCCCTGCCCGGATCCGTAGAGGAGCCGTGCAAGTGAACCCACGCTGTCTGGACTCAGACGCAGCTGGCGCGGCTGAGTGAGCTAGCTCCGCAAAAGAGTGTGTTTCAGGCGGCGGGGTTTCGGATGATGAGCGCATCGCCCTGGCCGCCGCCCCCGCAGAGCGCGGCCCCGCCCAAATGCTCGCCGCGCCGGCGCAGCTCGTGAGCCAGCGTCAGCACCAGCCGGGCTCCGCTGGCGCCGATCGGGTGACCGATGGCGACCGCGCCACCGTTGACGTTCACGCGCTCCTGGTCCAGCTCCAGCATGCGAGTGGCATTCAGCGCGACCGAGGCGAACGCCTCATTGATCTCCACTAAATCCAGCTGATCGGCTCTGAGAGCCGCCCTATCCAAGGCTCGGGTGAGCGCCAGCCCTGGCACTGTGTGTAGCCAGGCGTACCGTTCAGCGCTCATCCCGTGAGCCACAATCTCAGCCAGGGGCTGCAGGCCCAGCTCCGCCGCCTTGCCAGCCGACATCACTACCACCGCTGCAGCGCCGTCCGAGACCTGGGAGGCGTTGGCCGCTGTGATGGTGCCGTCTTTCTGGAAAGCGGGCTTGAGTGCGGCCAGAGCCTCAGCGGTGGTTTGGGGGCGCACTCCCTCATCTCGCTCGACCACTATCGACTCCCCCTGGCGCCGGCCCACACTGACGGGCACGCTCTCCTCAGCCAGCCAGCCCGCCTCCCAGGCAGCTGCCGCGCGCTGGTGGGAGCGGGCCGCCCATGCATCCTGATCCTCCCGACTGATCTCCAGCTCGCGGTTGACATCGTCAGAAGAATCGCCCATGTGCTGCTCCGTGAAGGTCGACCAGAGACCGTCGTGGATCATGGAGTCGACCATCTCAACGTTGCCCATGCGGGCTCCGAAGCGGGCCTTGGGCATGAGATAGGGCGCCTGGGTCATCGACTCCATACCGCCGGCGACCACAGTGTCGACCTCGCCGGCGCGGATCATCTGGTCAGCCAGCGCAATGGCGTTCAAGCCGGAGAGGCAGACCTTGTTGATGGTGATCGCGGGCACCTCGATCGGGATCCCGCCGCTGATTGCCGCTTGGCGAGCAGTGATCTGGCCGGCCCCCGCCTGCAGGACCTGACCCATGATCACGTACTCGACGTCCCGGCCGGCGATTCCTGAACGCTCCAGCGCTGCCCTGATCGCCACGCCGCCCAAGTCCACCGCTTTCAGGTCCTTGAACGCTCCCCCGAACTTGCCGTTCGGCGTGCGAGCGCCAGCCACTATCACTGAGGTGGTCATCGCCTTCACTCTAATCCGCCAGTAGGAGGTGGAAGTTCAGCTCCTGGCCAGAAGCTTTAGGACACGTCCTCTGAACCCGCTCGTGACCGCTACCACTGCGTCTCTGGCGGCCAGCTGCTGGAGGGCTATCCCGTAGCTGGGATAGGTGTGGATGGTGGCGGCCACCTGCGCCCATTTGGTGCCGCTCTGCATGGCCAGGGACAGTTCATTGATCAACTCCGCAGCCGCCTCCAGGCAGATCAGCGCGCCGTTGATGCGGCCCCGACCGTCGAGATAGACGCGGATCAAGCCTGAGCGGCGGCCCGTCACCTGGGCCCTGTCAACTCGGGCAACAGGCCAATCCCGACAGCTCCCCCGCAGCTCCCCGACCTGCGCCACCTCGGGGTCCGTGAAGACCGCCCAGGGGACCGCCTTGCGCGTGCCCTGGACGCCACCTGGCAACAAGATGTTGCGGACGGCCTGGAAGGCCTGCCAGCCGGCGTAGTGAGTGAGCTGGAAGGAGCCTGTCACATCGCCCGCCGCATAGATGTGAGGCTGGCTGGTCTGAAGCTTGCGGTTGACCTTCACAGCAGCGCCGGTCAGGTCAACGCCGGCGCGGTGCAGATCCAGACCAGCTGTGAAGGGAGTTCTTCCGGCGGCCACCAGCAGGCGGTCGGCCGTGACCTCGCCAGCGCTCGTCGAGAGCACGACTCCCGCCGGCCCGCCAGCGGCAGAGAGGACGCTGGTGGCCGGGCGGACCTCCATACCCTCGCAGGTGAAGACGTCCCGCAGCAGCTTCCCGGCGGCCGGATCCGTCTCCGGCAGAAGGTGTTCGGCCGCCTCGAGCAAGGTCACCTGCGAACCCAGCCGCTGAAAGGCCTGGCCCAACTCGCAGCCGGTCGGACCGCCGCCCAGCACTGCCAGCCGGCGGGGCAGTTCGGTGAGATCGAAGATGTCGCGATAGGTAAGGTGAGGCACCGCTGCCAGGCCGGGAACGGCAGGGAGGCGGGGGCGAGCGCCTGTGCAGAGCAGAAAGTGCTTAGCCTGGAGCCGCCGGCCGCCCTCGACCTCCACCGTGTGGGGATCGAGAAAGCGTGCTGTGCCAAGCCTCACGTCGACACCGGCCGCCCGAAGCCGTTCTGGCGATTCCAGCTCGTAAACGCGCTCCACCGCCTCCTTCACACGGAACAGGACGGCGCGGACATCGATGCTGGGCGCGCAGACCGGAAGACCGTATAGGTCGGCGGTACGCATCTCGTGGGCGATGCGGGCGGCGTGGAGGAGTGCCTTGGAGGGTACGCAGCCGGTCCAGGTGCAGTCACCGCCAATTCGTTCGGCCTCCACCAGCGCCGTGCGGGCGCCCAGTTGCACTGCGAAGCCGGCTGCGGACAGGCCGGCCGAACCGGCTCCGATCACCACCAGGTCGTACTCGTCGCTCACCGCGGTGCAGCATACGTTTGAGATGCTTCGCGCCCGGCAACCCATCGTCCGCTCGGCCGCAACGCAGGCTTTCATCGACTCTCTGCTGAGCGAACTGGCGGCCGGCGCCTACTCGCCGGCCGCCTGGCTCCGCTTCGTTTGGCGCTCCTGGCGAAGGTCCCTGGAGGTCGCCCGCCGGCAGCGCCGCGCCGCGCTGGAAGTCCACCTGTTCCACCTGGCGCTGCTGCCCCTAGGAACGCCCCGCTGGGTGATCGGCTCCTGGCTTCTCGCCTGGAGCCACGTCGGCCTGCTGGGCGACCAACCGCGCTCACTCGGCGTGGCCAATCTGTTGACGCTTCTCCGGGCCAACTTGCCGGCCCTCCGCGGCAGCCACAGCGCCTGGCTGGCGTCGGCCGCGCTCGGCTCTGACCTAGCGGATGGATGGATCGCCCGTGCAGGCTCTCGCGAGACCGCCTTTGGCGCCTATGCCGATGCCGTGGCGGATCTTGCCTTCTGGACCTGGTATGCCTGGCGACACGAGCCGAGTCGCTTGCTTCGAGGCTTGGCCTGGAGTCTCTGGCTGGCCCCTGCGGCCGCCATCACAGTGGGCTACTTTGTCGCCGCGAGGTCGATAGACGCTCCGCGGCCGCAAGGCATTCGCGTTACCTCGGCCGCTTTCCAAGTTCTCCTGGTTGCACGAGCCTGGTGTCGCTGGGCGCGAGCAGAGGGGCAACCGGACTTCATGCCCTCACCTGCTGCTCGACGCGCCGCCTCTGTGCGGAGTTCAGCGCCCGGAACCCCAGCTCGGTCTTCACGAGAATGCCGGCGGTGAACGGGCACGACGAGCCCGCTCAAGCGCTCGTGCTGAGGAAAACCGATTGGCGGGCATCGGGCGGTCTGACCACCTGTTGACAAAGACGTAGCCACCGGCAAGGCCCTACCGGGCGGGCCACTGGCCATTCACCGGAGGGGCTCCGCTGACCGATGGTCACCCCTCCGGCTGAAACCGGGCCGAGATCAACGACCAGGTGAAACCAAGCAGCTTCCTGGTGCGTTCAACCTTCTTCACACCCCGTGGTTTGACACCGCTCGGCCCAGCCTGGTAGGGTGACCAATGTCGTCGGTGACACCGGTCACCCAAACAACTCGGGGGTAGTTCTATTGCGGTTTAGTCGGTATATCACGCACGTTCTAGTGCTCGTTGTAGCGCTGGTCCTCTCCGGATACGCGTCGCTCGATCACAGCGTGAGTGCCGGCCTCAACCTTCGCCTCGGCGCCGTCAATGCCGAGGGCCTGGTGAGTGGTCAGGGTGGCTCCTCCGGCAGCGTTGCCCTCGGCCGGGCTGGAACGATCGTCAAGCCTGCGGCCCTACCCAGCGGAGCGGCCGTCTCCCACTCGGCCCAGACATATCAGGTAGGCGAAGGAGAGAACCTCCAAGCTGTCGCCGACCGCTTCCACGTGACAGTCGAGTCGATCCGCTGGTCCAACTATGCAACCCTGAGAAACCTGGCCACCGACGTCAGCGCCGGCCAGA
>JALZAW010000005.1 GCA_030948155.1 Candidatus Dormiibacterota bacterium
CAGGCTGGTTCAGCAGGCCCGCATCCTGAAGGACTTTCTGGAAAAAGCGGGAGTACAGCAGGTGCAGGATCGCATGCTCCACGCCGCCCGTGTACTGATCGACAGGCATCCAATGATTCGCCAGCTGCGGAGCGAATGGCCGCTCCCGGTTGTGCGCGTCCGTGAACCGGAGGAAGTACCAGGAGGAGTCCATGAAGGTGTCCATGGTGTCCGTCTCCCGACGAGCGCCGCCGCCACAGGTGGGACACATCGTCTCATACCACTCAGGCTGCTCCGAAAGCCGCTCGTAGCGGTCGGGGAGAGTGACGGGCAGCTGATCCAGCGGCACGGGTACGAGTCCGCACACCGGGCAGTGGACTATTGGAATGGGCGCTCCCCAGTAGCGCTGCCGCGAGATCAGCCAGTCACGCAGCCGGTACCGTGTGGCTCGGCGTCCGGTTCCCTGCGACTCCAGCTCAGCCGCTATTCGTTCGAACGCTTCGGCGCAGGAGAGCCCGCTCAGCCTTCCGCTGTTGACCAGGACGCCCTCTTTGCCCACAAATGGGCGGCCCTGAGCGGTTCGTTGGCCATCGCTGGGGGCGATTACCTGCCGGATGGGCAGGCCGAAGCGACGAGCGAACTCGAAGTCACGCTCATCGTGCGCCGGCACCGCCATGATGGCGCCGGTGCCGTAGCCGCCGAGAACGTAATCGGCTAGCCAGATCGGGATCCGCTCCCCCGTCATCGGGTTGACGGCGTGGGCACCCGTGGCTGTCCCTGTCTTGCCGCCCTCGGTTGAGAGCCGCTGAATATCTGTCTGGTGCCGGGCAGCCTCGACGTAAGCCTGAACCTCGGCCCGTTGACCTTCGGTGGTCAGACTTGGCAGCAGCGGATGCTCGGGCGCCAGCACCATGAAAGTCGCACCGTGGATCGTGTCCGGCCGGGTCGTGTAGACGCGCAGCCTCTCCGAGCGGCCCTCCAGCGGAAAGTCGATCTCAACTCCATAGCTGCGACCTATCCAATTACGCTGCATAGTCACCACTCGCTCGGGCCACTCTGGCAGCAGGTCCAGGTCCTCCAGCAGCCGTTCTGCGTAGTCGGTGATGCGAAAGAACCACTGCTCCAGGTAGCGCTTTTCGACCAGTACATCCTCGTGCCGCCAGCAGTGGCCGTTGATCACCTGTTCATTCGCCAGAACTGTCTGGTCAACTGGACACCAGTTGACGGGGGCCATCGCCCGGTAGGTGAGGCCGCGCTCGTAGAAGAGCAGGAACAGCCACTGGGTCCAGCGGTAGTAGTCCGGAGCGCAAGCAGTTACCTCCCGATCCCAGTCGTAGAGGATGCCTATCATCTTCAGCTGGCGCCGGAAGGTCTCGATATTGGCTAGAGTCCACTCGCGCGGATGCAGATTGCCGCGATTCTTGGCGGCGTTCTCAGCCGGCAAGCCGAATGCATCCCAGCCGAAAGGGTTCAGGACTTCAAAGCCGCACATCCGCTTGAAGCGCGCGATCAGGTCTCCGATGACGTAGTTGCGCATGTGCCCGACGGTCGGATCCCCGGACGGATAGGGAAACATCACGAGGTTGTAGAACTTCGGCCGCTCCGAGGCGTCAGCGGCTTTCATGATCCCACGCTCGGCCCAGATCCGTTGCCACTTGGGCTCAATTTCCTGCGGCACATACGTGCGCCGCCGCGTAACCGTCATGGCCACCCATGTTAGCTTCGGCCTCATGGATCATCTGTACGCGCCCTGGCGCATGGAGTACATCAACGCCGAAGCACAGTCGGGTTGCCTGTTCTGCCGGGTTCGCGAGGCTCCTAGCGAGGAAGACAGAGCCAACCTCCTCATCTGGCGCGAACCAGAGGCAATCGCGTTGCTCAACCGCTTTCCCTACAACCCGGGTCACCTGATGGTGGCGCCGCGCCAGCACACTGGGGATCTAACCGCGCTGGGCAGCGCGGAAGTGCTGGCGGTGATGGCGCTGGTGCAGCGCTGTCTACGCGTCTTGGCCGGCTCCGTCCACCCGGACGGCTTCAACCTGGGCGTCAACCTGGGCCAGGTCGCGGGCGCCGGGATCGCCGACCACTTGCACTTCCACGCAGTGCCGCGCTGGGACGGCGACACCAACTTCATGCCAGTGCTGGCTGATGTCAAAGTCGTCAACGAGCATCTGGAGCGAACCTGGGAGAAGCTGACCGACGGCTTCCGGTCCGGCTGAGCGAGCTTCCCCCCGGGGGCGGCCCTCTCCCGCCGGCATCCGCCCTCACCAGCGGCCCGATCGGCTCGTGTATCATGGCCCGCGGCCCATCGGGGTGGGCGATTAGCCGTTTGTCAGTTACGCACGCAATGGAGTTGGCTTGGGTTCGGTAATCAAAAAGCGGCGCAAGAAGATGCGCAAGCACAAGCACAAGAAGATGCTTAAGAAGACCCGTTGGCAGCGCCGGTAGCGGTCGCCGCCTCTTCTCGCTGAGCCACACAGCAGCAGGCAGAAACCGTTAGCCGAAGCTGACAGCCTTCTGCCAGTCCCTCTCGAAGCGGCTGGCGAAGGCGGAGCAAGCTGCGTGGTCAGTCACCAGCAGGTCCAGCTCGTGGTTCACTGACAGGCCCCCCTGGCTCCAATTCGCCGAGCCGACCAGGAGCTCGCGCCCGTCGAACAGCGCTGCCTTAGCGTGCAGCTTCGCCCCGGGCGGCAAGCGGAACCAGGCCAGCGAAACTCCGGCTGACTGAAGGAGCCGGTAGGCGGCCAGATTCACCTCCTGGCCCGGGTCCAGCAGGAGGCGGACCTGGACGCCGCGGCGGTGCGCCAGGCCGAACCCCGCCACCACCTCCGGGTCGGTCAGCGTGAAGATCTCGGCGACGATGGACTGACCGGCCGAGCCGATTGCGCTGAGCAGGGCCTTTCGCACCTCGTCGCCCGGCGCCGTCTGGAGCACGGGACCAGAACTGCGGGTAGTGATCGGCGCCGGAGCACCCCCGGCAAGCGACCAGTCCTGCTCAAAGATCTCGCGCAGCCGATCCAGAACGGGCGGAGTACGGGTTTCGAGACCGTAGTCGTGGTTCGCTGCGCTGCTGTCACCCCAGTTCATGCCAGTGACGAGCGCAGCGCCAGGCACTAGGACCAGCTTCACGTGATCGATCTGAAAAATTCGATCGTCAACCGGATAGGCGCGCACCGACACACCGCGCGCCGCCAGCCAGTCAGCCACTCGAGCGCTCGCGGGAACTGTTCGATCTACGATGAGCCGCACCTCAGCGCCACGCCCCCGGGCCGCGAGCAACGCCTCCGCCAGGTCCTGCCGGCCGAACTCGTACATTTCGATCGAGAGCTGCTGCCCGACCCCGGGCGCCGCCAGCAGTTGACTCACTGCTGTGAAAATGGCTGCGTCCTGCCAGAGCTGGAAGGTGCCGCCGGCCGGGCCGGGCCGAGCCTCTGGGTTGAGCAGCCCGCGACCAGTCCGAGGGCAGCCGAGAGCGTCAGGGCGATCCGGCTGAAGCGGCTGATCAGCGGCGGCCGGGTAAGCCCGGTTATCCCGCTGATCCGACTTAGGGTTGACACTTGATCTAGCCTGACCGGCCGGGCAGACGAGGACTACCGTGCCTGTGAAGGTGCTGTTCAGCCGCGCGCTGCTACGGCACTCCCGACTGCAACACCCAGCTGAACTGCTGCGCTCGCCTCCCTCAGCCCCACTTCGACGTAGCCAAGGCTGCCCAGGTAGAGGAAGGGAACCCCGGGCGCAGCGTCCGCGAAAGTGCTGTGGACCTGCCCCACTCGATGGCCTGCCACCTCGAGTTCGGCCGGCAGGGCTCGCAGGCTGGTGACGATATTCCCGAAGCGGTCGATCCAGAGCACCTGCGGCACCTCGACGCGAAGGCGGACCAGCTCTCCGCAGGAAGGGCCGAGATGGTCCAAGGGAGTGCCGGAGGCCAGGGCCGCTGCGGCAGGCGCGAACACGTCACGCCCGTGAAAGGTAGGAGCGGCGCCTACCCGCACTGAGAGCTCCACCGCCCGGACAGGCCTGTCGGCGTGCCGCAAAACGAACTCCATAAGCCCGTTGTCGGGGCCGACGTAGCGGCGGCCGTCGCGGCAGTCGAGCGCCAAAGCGCGCCGGTCGCCGCCCACCCCCGGGTCGACAACTGCCAGGTGAACCGAAGGCAGCCCGGCGAAGTCGCGCGTCCCAGCCCAGAGGACGAAGGCAGCCGCCCGGATATCGAAGGGCGCCGGCTCATGACCGATGTCGATGAGCGGCGCCTGAACGCCGCCGCGTATGAGAACTGCCTTCATGGCCGCGACGTATGGTGACCCGGACCCGAAGTCGCTGGTCAACGTCACCACCTGGACGGGTCCTGCTACCAGTACCGCTGCTCCCGCCACGGGTCGGCTTCGTCGTGGTAGCCGCGCTGCTCCCAGAAGCCGAGCCGGTTCTGGGTCATGAACTCCAGTCCCCGCAGCCATTTGGCCGACTTCCAGAAGTACTTCTTGGGCACGAAGAGCCGCAGAGGAAAACCGTGCTCGACAGTGATATCCGCACCGTTCCAGCCATAGCAGAGCAGAACGTCGTCGTCGGCCAGCACCGACAGCGGCATACCTGTCGAGTAGCCGTACTCGCAGTGCGCCATGACGTGGCTGGCCTTCTCGGTCGGTTTGACGCGGGCCAGTATCTCCTGGATCGGTACCCCCGTCCAACGATCGCCCAGCCGGCTCCACCCGGTCACACAGTGGATGTCTGCACTGACCTCCTTGACCGCCAGTGAACGCAGCGTCTCGTAGTTCATCTCCAGCTCAGTCCCGACGGCGCCGAACACCTTGAAAGTCCACCGCTCCAAGTCGGGCTCGGGCACTGGACCAAAGTGGAGCAGCGGCCATTTGTCAGGCGCGGTGAGCACCTGGCCAGGCGGAATCCGGGCCGGGTCCACACCCTCGGGCAAAGGCCGGCGGCGCGCTTTCGGGCTCATCGGCGGTGGAGTATAGAGACGGCCGAGCCGAGTGGCTGGGGCAAGGGCCGCCGGTATACTCCTGGCGTCAACCGGGGCGATAGCTCAGTTGGGAGAGCGCCTCCCTCGCACGGAGGAGGTCAGGGGTTCGACTCCCCTTCGCTCCACCAGTTAGCTCGTTTCCCGGCTTGGGCGCGTCAGCCGTTGGCCAGTGAGGCTGCATACCACGGCGGGCTTGTTGTACAGCAACCAGCGACGATTGGTGATGGCGATTGAGAAAGCAAGGCCTTACTCTCGACTCGGGGCAGGGCTGGCAGGGGGCCTGCCAACCCTCTAGGCTGAGCTCAGATGAAGCAAGTCCTCAACTCCCTCCCGCCTCAGTTCCGTCCCGCGCTGAACCTGATCGCGAACGGGCTCCGCGCGCGCGAGCCGGACATCCGCCAGCACGTGGCCAAAGTCACGGCCGAGAACCCGGGGAAGTCATCTGAAGAGCTGGCGCGGATCCTGATCGCGCAGACCCGGCGGCGCGTGTCCGCGACGGGAGCTGTTAGCGGCGCGACGGCGATCCTTCCCGGGCTCGGCACGATTGTGGCGCTGGGGACCGTGACGGGCCAGGGATTGTGGGCGCTGGAGCAGGAGGCGGAGCTGGTCATGGCCATCGCGATGCTGTTCGGCCACGAGCTGGCCGACTCGGATGACCGGCTGGTCGAGGCGCTCGTGATCGTCGGCGTCGCGGGTGGCGCCGTGAAGCTGCGAGACAACGTGCTGGTGGCCGGCGGCCGCGGTCTCAGCGTGGCCGCTTTCCGCCGCTTCCCGGCCGGCTTCGCCACCCGCACCGGCGGCCACGTGCTGGGTCGCATCATCGCCCGCGTGGCGGGGACGCGAGCGGTCGCCTCCGCTGCCAGGGTCGCACCTCTCGCCATCGGACTGGTCGTCGGGGCAGGTTTTGATTGGGTGACAGTGACCGCCCTGGGCCGAGCCGCCATTCGCTACTACGGACCGAACGGGCCGGCGGCCCAGGCGGCGCTCGAGCCGCCCTACGTGCAGACCCCGCCCCAGATCAACCGCTGACTCGGCCGCCGCAGATCTCGTGACGCAGCCCAGCCAGGCCACCCATCTGGCGGAGCCACCGCCCCTCCTCGACCTGGCTGCCGCGCAGGCCATCGTCGACGGCTCCGCCTTCGGTCCCTGGTGGGGATTCCGGGTCGAGGCCATCGCCCACGGGCGCGCACGCTTGCGGCTACCCTTCCAGTCGCACTTTCTGAGGCCCGGTGAAGTTCTCCAGGGTGGATGCTGTATGACGCTGGCGGACGTCGGCTTCTGGATCGCGCTGCTGGCGGTCGGCGGCAAGAACGATCCCGCGATGACATTGGAGATGAAGACGAACTTCCTGGGAGCCGCCCGAGGGGACCTGGTGTGCGATGCGCGAGTGATCAGGGCTGGGCGCCAGGTGGTGTTCGGCGACGCCGAGACACGCGGCGAGGCAGGTCAATTAGTGGCCCATCACACAGTGACCTATCTGCGCCCCTTCGGGATCGCTGAAGCTCCGGAGTAGCACGTCGGGCTTTTGGTTCCCGGCGCAAGTCCAGCCGGGGGGAAAAGACTTCCTAGCTCAGCGGCCTAACGCTTCCGTCCCGACAATTACTCCGGCTCGGGACCTGTCCGGCTTCCCAGCGTTTATCCTTCAGCCACTCGTCCGTGGCGCTCAGCCGCCTTCGAGCCTCGCGTCTCAAGGCCTTCGGCTGCCGTGTCCTCCGCGAGACCACCCTCCTGCGGCGCACCGGCGACCATACGGTTAAGCACGGCCCCGAGCAGGATGAACTGGCTCACGAAGAACAGCCACGTCGCCAGTAGGAAGAACAGCGAGAAAGCCGCGCCATAGGTGCTGAAGCCGTGCATGAGACGGGAGTAGATGGGGAAGACGAGCGTCACCATCTCGATCAGCACGCCGGCCAAAATCGCTCCCTTCAGGACTTCTTTCAACTCGAAGCTGCGGTTCGGCACCACCCTGTAGATGATGGTCATGAAGACGACCATCACGACGGCGCCGACGACCGGCGCCAGGATGGTGGAGAGTGGCGTCAGGCCGGCGGCACCGTTGAGGACCACGCTCACCGCCAGGGCAACCACGAAGATGCCCATCATGGCCATGGTCATCAGCAGCTGGCGCAGGAACTTCCGCTGTTCCACCCCGTACATCTCCCCCAGGGCGAACTCCAAATTGGCAAACAGGCGGCTGCCGCTCCAGACCAAGCCCAGGAGGGAGATGATGCCGAGGAGGCCGGAATGCTGGCTCGCGCCCTTCAGGGTGTCTCCCAAAGGCTTGCGCGCGTCGTCGGGAAAGACGCTGAGAACCACCGACTGCACCCGCTCCAGCATGTGCGGATCTCGAACCACCAGCCCGATGATGGCCAGGATGCCCAGGATCAGTGGAAACATTGACATGAACGCGTTGAAAGCGAGGCCGGCAGCGTAGTTGCCGCCCTTCGCCTCCCCGAAGGCCTTCAGGAGACGGCCCGGAAACGATTTTTGAGCGCGCTCCAGAAGACCTTTCATAACCGGCTTACCTGACTAGCTCTGGCTCTGGGACTTGATGCTGGACTGCGCGCTCTCCTTCGCCTCGGACGCGTTCTCCTTGGCCGTATCAGCCAGCTCGCTCGCGTGCTGCCCACCGCTCTCACGGGCAGTCTGGGCGGCACTCTGAACCGTGTCCCTGGCCACCTGCTGGCCCCGGCTCAAGGCCTCCTGACCGGTGTCCATTGCCTTTTGCTTGATGGTGTCGGACGCCTGCCCCAGTCGCTCATCCTCGATACGAGTCGAAGGCACGGCCAGGCCGATCAGAAAACCGACGGCGACGCCGCCCAAGGCCAGTCCCAGCGGGTTGTCCTGCGCCACACCAGCCGCGCGAGTCGCGTGACCCTTCAGCTCCTCCCCGCTAGGCGCTTGATCGCTGATCTCGGACGCCCGTCCCGTCACTCCGGAAACCAGACCGCTGACCTTGCCGGTGATGGCGTCACGCTTCTCGGAAATCGAGTCGCCCACTCGTGACTTGACGTCAGTCTTGTAGGTGATGGCGTCTACGCGATCGCCCATTCGTTCGCGAGTGGCCGCTATCTCTCGCTGGATTTGCTCTGGGTCTTGACCCATTCCACGTCCTCCTTAATGCTTTGCTGGGTGAGCTCCGGGGTCGGAGGCGCTGCAGTGGCAAGCTGCCTGCGACCTGTGAAGTAAAGGACCGCCGCCACCGCGGCGTAGATGACAGTGACTATCAGCGCCGCCACCCAGACCGGCATGGCCAGAGACAGGGCGGCTATGATGCAGGCCGTTAGGGCGCCCAGCGCGTAGAGGGCGGCAACGCCGGCCCCGCCCAGCTGGCCGATGCCGAGCCCGGCCCGCTTGCCCTTCTGGGTCATCTCGGCCTTGGCCAGATCCAGCTCCTGGCGGACCAGCGTGCTCGTCTCCTCCGCCAACTGCTTCACCAGCTCGCCGAGGGGAAGCTGGCGCAGATCGCCCTGCGGCGGAACTTCAGCCGTCCCGAGGTCGTTCCGAGGCGGAACTTGAGCCATTCCGGCTTACCCCTGCCGCGGGTTGGGATCGCCGCCGTGCTGGCCCCAGACCTGAGCCCCAGAAGTGCCTTCGCCGGTCCAGCCACCCGCGCCGGCGGTGCCGGTCTCGGCCTGGTCGCCGAATGCCCGTGCGGTTCCCGGCTCGGCATGGGTGCCCCACTGACCGCTGCCGGTAGTAGCTTCGCCGCTCCAGCCGCCGCCGGCCGTGCCCGCGGTCGTGGTGTCGATCGGCTCGGCGTACGTCGACGGCGCCGCACCTGCGTAGTTCTCGCTCCCGGCGGAGGGCTGGCGGCTGACCGAACCACCGCCGAAGAAGCCCGACGTGCCACCGCTGTAGGCGCGCTGGCTGGAGGCCTTCAGCATCCGCGCTGCCACCACCCCCAGAGCGACGCCACCCGCGATCACGATGAGCGGCTGCCGGCGGGCGAAGTCCTCGACATCGCCGAGTATGGCATTGCCGTCTGTGTTGCGCAGATAGCTGCCGAGCTTCTCCACCTGCTCGGCCGCTCGCTCGGCAAGCTGGGCCGGCATGTCGCTGCCCTGGCTGCGGAGGTGGTCGCCAGCCTTGCGCATGGCCTCGCCGACCGAGCCGACCTGCTCGCCGACGGTCGTCGAGTGCGTGTCGACCTGCTGGCCTACCTGCTCCTTGGCAGTGCCCGCGGCCTGCTGGGCGACCTCCTTGGCCTGATCGACCTTCTCCTGCACTACCTGCTTGGCTTGTCCGGTGGCGCCGGAGGAGCCGCTTTCGCCCGAGCCTGATGCTCCCGCCTCGTAACCGGAGCCGGTTCCCTTCCCCGTGACCGGGTCATGGCCGGTCGAGCTGCTGTAATCGGTCAAGTTGAAAGCCCTCCTTGATGCAAAGTCTGAATCGCTATCAAAGGCAGGGCAAGAATTATGCGACTGCTTCCCCGCCCGCCCACTTACTCATACTACTCGTTTACCGCTCACCAAGTCAAACGATTTGTGATAGTGCGAGACTAAGAAACTGGGCGGGGGATGCTAGTCTACTCAGGTCGGGTCACTTCCTCCAAATCGAACTCTCCCTCACGTTCGATGACCACCTCTTCTCGCCGCACCTCGCCCTGGACAACGCGCACTTCGGGGAGCCGACGCTTGCGGACGACTACCTCCTCGACCACTACCGGCTGCTTGGAAACCACCACCTGCTCGGCCAGCAGGGGGATGCGGATGACCTCTTCGTCGGCGCTGGGCAGACCCAGGTTTCCCTCCCAGCCAGCCCGAGGCCGGACAGGCTGCGTCTCGTCGTAGCCGTCATCGGCGTGGACGACCGGCTGCGGCAGCGGCTCTGCCAGGGGTAGGTGTTCGACGAAAATCTCTTCGCGTCTCACTTCGACCTGGATGGTGCGTTGCTCGGTGACGACACGCTTGCTGACCCGCACCTGACCGATGTTGACAACCGCCGGTTCGGCCACCAGCCGCTCTTCCAACACATCAATGAACTCACCGCCATCTGCGGCAGCCGGTTTATCGCCGCGAGCGTCCTGGCCCAGATCCCGGCCGCCGTGACGGTGAAGGATGCCCGCCGCCTCCAGGCGCCTGGCGCCCGTCACTGCGACCACCGGCCCCTCCGCCTGTGAACGACCGCCGAGCAGCCCGCCCAACACCCCGCCCTTGCTGTCACCGAAGCCGGCTTGCTCCGGCCCGAAGCCCGCCAGGCGCAGTTCATGAAGAGCTCGTTCAGCCTGTTCGCGGTTTTCAAAAACAGCTTGTACCTCAGCCATCAGCGGCTGCCTCCCGGCTTGGGGCGCGGCCGCTCCTGGACCACCTGGCCGCGCTCATCCAGTAGGTGCCGCTCGACGTCGAGCTCCTCGCGCCGGGCGTCAACTGTGACAGTGCGCTGTTCCTCGTGCCGGCGCTTGCCCACCCGCACCCGCTCGCGGACGTAGGTGCGCAGGTCGGCAGCAGGCTCCTCCCGCTCCACGTTCACAACCAGGGGAGGGGTGCTGCCGATGCGAGCCGCGGCCGGACGCGGCTCGTTCACAGGCCGGCGCTCGATGACCACAGACTCGTGAAAGACTGTGACATCGAGCTGCCGCGGCTCGGTGACTACCCGGGTGCCGACCCTCACCCGCCCGGCTTCGATGCGGCGAGTGCTCACCTCCGGCCGCTCCTCCAGCAGGTCCATCACCTCTTCCCCTTCAGCTGAAGTGCGGCCCCGCGGCGGACCCGGCTGGCCGCGGCTTGCTCTGATCGGTCTCTGCTCTGCCATGAACCCCTCAATTAAAATCAGCCTGCCGCGATGATGCTAAAGAGTATATCGTTAGTATCAGGCTTCACGGTGGGGCCACCGTCCATTCACATCATGCGCAAGTCATGAGCAGGAGGAAATCAATGAACATGGAGAACACTGTCGGCGACTGGGAGGGCAAGACGCTCTTCGACCAGGACGGCGGCAAGATCGGAAGGATCGAGAACGTCTACTCCGACACCGAGACCAACAAGCCGGAGTGGGCCCTGGTTCACACAGGCCTCTTTGGAATGAAGCACAACTTCGTGCCCCTGGCGGGTGCCACCTCCAACGAGGGCGGGTTCCGCGTGCCGTTCACCAAGGACGTCATCTCCTCCGCACCCAATGTGGGCAACGACGAGGAGCTCTCGGAGCAGGAGGAGGCACGACTCTTCGAGCACTACGGCATCCCCTACGGCGGGGAGACGGTGACCGCCCAGGGCACCGCCGGCACCCGTGTAGACGACACCGCCCGCCGGGACGCCGGCACGGGCGACCGGGGCACCGTGCGCCGCCACGAGGAGGAGCTCACGGTGGACAAGGTCCGCCGGCCCTCTGAGCTGGTGCGCCTCAACAAGCGGGTGGAGACGGCGCCCGTCTCGACCAACGTCGGCTTGGAGCACGAGGACGCCCGCATCGAACGGGAGCCTCTGGACGAGCGGGCCCCCTCCGGTCAGCACGAGTTCGGCGAGCAGCAGCACGAGGTAGTCCTGCATCACGAGGAGCCCGTCGTCGAAAAGCAGGTGGTGGCCAAGGAGCAGGTGAGCGTCGAGAAGGACGTCCGCCGCGAGGACCGAGAGGTGACCGGCGACGTCCGCAAGGAGCGGATCGACGTCGAGCGCGAGGGGGGCCTCGAGGGCCGGACCGCCGGTGAGACGGATCGCGGTGATCGCGGTACCTTGGGGCGTGACCGTGGCGTCGAGGATCGGATGGCTGGCAAGGCGGATCCCGGTGGTCGCGGCAACATCGACGACGAGCAGCGCCGTCTCTGAGTAAACGGCTCGGACGCTGACCGACAGGCGTCCAGCGAGGAGCGCCGGGGTGTTATGCCCCGGCGCTTTTCTTTATGAATCAGCGAGAGGCGGCTAACCTGTCCGGTCCCCGAGATCCTGAGATGCCGAGGAAGTCATACGTCCTCCACCTAGGAACGTTTCGACTACTCGGGGACCGGACAGGCTAACCTGGCCCCGTGTCGGACACTGAGTACCTGATCAGTTTTGCCTCTCCCACGCCTCAGGAGTACATAGCGCTCAGACAGGCGGCGGGCATGGCCGCCAAAACACCGGAGGCGACCGAGCTTGGCCTCAGGGGCTCCTGGTTCGGCGTGACCGCCCGAGAGGGCGGCGAGGCCGTCGGCATGGGCCGGCTGGTGGGCGACGGCGGTCTGTACTTCCTTCTCTGCGATCTGACAGTGCGTCCTGACCATCGCGGTCAAGGTCTTGGCAGGCGCCTCCTGGCTGCTCTCATGGAGCACCTGGAGCAGAACGCGATAACTTCTGCGTTTGCCGTCGCGGTGACCAGTGAGAGCCAGGAACAGCTCTACCGGGAGTTCGGCTTCGAAGCCGCAGGCGAGTGCTCGCTGGCGCTGGGCAAGACCCTTTGAACAGCAGTCGTGGCACCCTCGCGCCGTAATCGCCGGATCCGATCGCCAAGATCTCCTTTGAGCTCGATTGGGAGCCGCATGGAAAGAATTGGCGGGAAGGCTTCTTGACAGGGCTGAACCAGGTGTCTGCAAGGTCTGGGAGGAAAACTTGGCTCCCGCCTGACACCCCCGCCTACGGGTGAGAGAGCGCCGGTCATTCGCTGGTTGGCTGGCCGCTCGTACTTGGATTCCCTGAGTCAACGGCTGGGTTGCGAGCCTTGAAGACGCGGAACAGCAGCCAGAGCGACGGAATCAACAACGCCATGCCGGCTGCGATAACCACCACCATCGCTGTCAACGTGGCCGCGGGCGCCGCGGCGGCTTCGATGGTGACTCCGGGCGGCACGAGAAACGGCCACTGGCCCACCACCCACGCCGCCAGCACCAGCACCATCTGGGCGACCACCGCCGCCCGAGCGATTCGCGGCCTCGACTTCAACACTGCCCACAGCGCAAGCGGGCCGTTCAGCAGTGCCAGCAGGAAGAGGGGGAGTCCGCGGCCTGTGAGCGACTCGAACAGCCGCGGCGCTTCCAACCACGCGGTCAGCAAGGCCAGCAGCCCAAGCCCTCCCGAGACTAGACCGGCAGCCGCGGCACGCCGCCGGAAATCGCCCATCAGCTCGGGCCGGTCTTCAGTTTCCACCATCAGATAGGTGGCCGCCAGGTAGGCGCAGAGGGCGAGGGCGAAGAGGCCCAACACCATTGCAAACGGGGTCGTCCAGCCTGCGAAATAACCTGACTCGAGCTGGGTTCCCCTGATCACGACGAAGCCCCCGCCGACGGCTGCCGCCGTGGTGGCCAGAAGCACTGGTGTCACTATGCTGGCGGCGCCAAAGATGACCCCCCAAGTTGAGAGAGGCCCAACCGCCTCTCTGGCGTGGGCTCGGAAGGCGAAAGCGGAGCCGCGCAGGATGATCCCAATGAGAGCGATGGTGAAAGGAAGGTAAAGCGCGGTCGCCAGAGCACCAAAGGCGCTCGGAAAGGCTGTGAAGAGGCCCGTGATGAGGAAGATGAGCCAGACGTGATTGGCCTCCCAGACTGGACCCAGCGCCTCCGCCACCGCGCGGCGCTGGTCGCCAGCCCGGGGACCGCGCGCCAGGATGTCCCAGACCCCTCCCCCGAAGTCTGCCCCGGCCAGTACCGCATACGCCGCCAGGGCGAGCCAAAGAATGGCGGCTATGAGCTCGGCCGCGTTCATGACGGCATCCGACGCCGGCCCGAGGAGCGTTCGGCGCCGGTTTGGCGCCGGCGGCTGTGGCGCGCCGAGGCCAGCAGCAACCTGGCGGTCGTGAGCGCCAGGCCTCCGTAGATGACCAGGAAGATCAGAAAGAACGGACCCAGGCCAGGCGCGGAGGTCGCCGCGTCGGACGTTCGCAGGATGCCGTAGACGATCCAGGGCTGGCGGCCGAACTCTGTCACAAACCAGCCCGACTCCATAGCCACCACGCTGGCCGGACCCGCGAGCACCACTGCCCAAAGCAAAGGGCGGCCGAGCGGGATCTTGCGGCGCCAGATCACCAGACCCCAGAAGGCCAGGGCAAGGAAGCCCAGCAGGGTCCCCAGGCCGACCATCGAATCGAAGGAAAAGTGGACCAGAACCGGGTTTGGCCGGTCCCCAGCAGGAAAGGAGTCAAGTCCCTTCACGGGAGCGTTCAGATCAAAGGTCGCCAGCCAGCTCAACGCACCCGGGATCTCCAGCCCGTAGAGGACGCGGTGCTGAGAGTTGGAGGGAATTCCACCGATGGTGATGGGCGCGCCGTTCTGGCTTCGGTAGACGCCCTCCATGGCCGCGAACTTGGCGGGCTGGGCCTGATAGATGAACCTAGCGCTGGCATCGCCCGTGATGCCTGCCAATCCGATAGCTACCAGGCCCATCGCCATGCCGGTTGCCAAACCACGGCGGTGGACTGGGTCGCTGCGACCTCGGAGCAGGCCGGCGGCATAGACAGCGGCGAAAAGGAAACCCGTCACCACGTAGGCGGAGACGAGCATGTGCGGATCCTCTGTGGGAGTCGACGGATTCAGCGCCGCAGCGAGCGGGTTGACGCCCTGCAGCTGCCCATCCGGGCCCAACCGAAAGCCGGCAGGAGTGTTCATCCAGGCATTCGTCATCACGACGAAGAGGGAGCTGGCCGCCCCGCTCACGGCGATCGGAATCGACGCCAGCCAGTGATAGAGAGGAGGTAGGCGGTCCCAGCCGTAGAGGTAGAGCCCGAGGAAGATCGCTTCGATGAAGAAGGCAAAGCCCTCAGCTGTGAAGGGCAGCCCGATCAGCGAACCGGAAAAGGCCATGAAGCGGGGCCAGAGCAAGCCGAGTTCGAAGCTGAGCACGGTGCCCGACACCGCTCCCACCGCGAAGAGGATGCCGAAGGCCTTGGCCCAGCGCCGAGCCAGCAGGAGCCAGGTCTCGTCGTGCCGCCAGAGCGCCAGGCCTTCCGCCACCGACATCAACAGAGGCATGCCGACGCCCAGCACTGCGAAGACTATGTGGAAGGCGAGCGAGGTGCCCATGGTCGCCCTGGCGATGGTGACGTTGTCCATCGCAGCCCCCTCTAACCCGGCCCACTGGTCAGGGGGTGGCGGGGCGACGCTGGCTTTCCCGGCACAGGGCGCAGGGCCAGGGTGGCGAGAGGACGGAGGGCTACAACCGCCGCCGTGGCCACGCCCAAGGCGAGCCCCTTGGCATCCTGCGCAAGCACCACACAGCAGGTTACGGGTTGGACTACATCCCCGGACTCGAGCAGCTGCCCTGCAGCTCGCTGGAGGTCAGCCGGTGACGCGAGAGTCAGATGGTCTGGTTGGCGATCTCAAGGTACTTGAGCGTCGCCGCCCGTAGCCGTCCATAGCGACGCTCATCCAACCCCTCGCAGGCCCAGTCCCAATGGATGGACACAATTGCCCCCGCCTGGACCTGATCTACGAAGCCGAGGCCGTTTTGCTGGCGCTTGACGCTACGAATCTCAGTCTTGCCAAGCGCGAGCTTTCCGGCCTCCAGGACGATCGGTTGGCGCTCGACCTGTAGCTGGGAGGCGCCGACCTCGACGACTCTGCCCCAACTGATGCGACAGGAATCCATCGGCTTCAGGGCGATGCTCGCCCGCTCGTCGCGCATCAGTCCGCCGCGGGTGTAGATGTCGAAGACGTGAAAGTTGTGGTGCGGTCGCGCACTGAGCTCGAGTTTGCTCGCCAGCCATCGGAAGTCGGCAGCTTTCATGCGCGGTCGAAACCGACGATTCAACGAGTCATAAAAGGTTGCCGCGTCAACTCGCTCCAGGAGTCCATTGCCGACCCAGTACGCCTCCACCACTCTCTCATCGAAGGGATCGGCTATGTGATTCGCCTGTGCTATCAGGCAGAGGTACGGGTAGGCGCCCTCAAACCGGCGCTCGAGCTCGAGCAGGCCCTTGTCCACTGTGCGCGTCGAGACGTACTCCAGCAGAGCCTGGTTGTCCTCCGGGCCGCAGTAACCAAGCTGGTTAGGAGGAAACGCGTAACGTCCGAAGAGCAGCGCACCTCTTGCGTTCAGGCCGACGCCGGTGCCGGACGTTCGAGAGTCCTCCGAAATCAAGTCACATGTTCCTGATGCGCAGGTAGCGCTGGATGTCATTGCGGCTGATGGCAGCCAGAGCACCCGCGACGCCGACCACCATCAGCAGCAGCAGCTTGGGGCCGAGCACGATTGACGAATTACCCCTGGGACTGATTCCAAATGGCATTTCAAACTCCTTGGGTTAGTTTCAACGCTGACTCTTCAAACTCTTCCTCGCCAGCCCGCGCCTCTTCGCTGAACGCCGCCAACAGGCTCAGCGTTTCGAGCGCCTCGCGCTCCTCGATCTTCTGGAGCGCGTAACCGATATGGACCAGCACGTAATCGCCGACAGCGGGCTGTTGGTCGGCTGCGAGCAGGCCGAGGTTCACATCCCGCACCACTCCCGCCAGATCCACCTTGGCCATTCCCTGGGCCTCGTCCGACACCTCCGTCACTCGACCGGGCACTGCTATACACATCTGCGCTATTCCCCTTCAGCCTGAACTTACAAATTCCGAATGCGTAGGTAGCGGCGAATGTCATTCAGGGACAGAAGCAGCACGATCAATATCGCGAGCACTACTACTACCAGAACCACCAACAACCAAACGGGCATCAGGCCACCTCCTCTTTCTGGCTCAGGCGCTGCAAAAGCGTCTCGACAACGTCCGCGGCCTTGGTCACCGCAGCTCGCACGGGACGGCTCAAACTCATCCGCCCCGCATCGGGTCCGAAGGTGGCCGGCTCGCAGCCCACGATCAGCGTCCTGGGCAGTGTGCCGCCCAGCTGCTTCACATGCTTGAACACCTCCATCGGGTTCATGGAGTGGCTGTCGATGAGAGCGACGCCAGCGAGGGCTTCCACTTCGGGTTCGAGGACGTGTACGGTTCCCGGCTTCTTGCCCAGGGGCAGCGCGTCGATCAGGATCGCCGCCTCGTAGTCCTCCATGAGCGCATAGGCAAGATCGAAGCCACGGATGCCGAAGTCAGCTATCTCGATGTCGGTGGAGTGCGGCCTTTCACGCAATCGCGCCACGACCTCCACGCCGAACCCGTCGTCGCCCAGAAAAACGTTGCCGATGCCCGCCACCAGGATGCGCCCCTCTCTCATTCGATCAGCTCCAGCTCGGCGGGCTTGAAGAAGAAGCGATGACCGGGCTGCCGCAGGTGCCCGAGGTCGCGGCCGGGATCGTCGTCGAGGACCACAGCCACATGGAGCTGGTCGTCGAAGTCCTCCTCGATCGCCTGCACGACTGCATTGCGACCTGCCAGCTCAAGGTCGAAGATGTCAGCGCGACCGCTGGGTCGCAGCACCACACGAGAGCCGACGCGCAGCTCGACACCCTCGTGCCACACGCTCTCGACCCTCTGAGTCTGGCCCCACGGGTCCCATTGGCTGTCCAGCGACTGTCCGGGCTCACTCATCGCGCTCAGCCAAAGAACGGACTCCGCGCAGCGCGCCATGCAGATTGAGCAGTTCGTCGGCCGTCAGCGACTCCGACCGCTCGAGCATCGCTCGTGTGCGCGGGTCGGCCTGTCGCATCTGGGCCTTTTCCTCGTCGGTCAGAGTCAGGATGCGCAACGTCAGGATCTCGTCGATCTCGGTCCCGTCGAAGAGGTCGCCCGGGCTCTCCGGCGCGATGGCCGGGTGGTCCTCCAGGATGATCGGCGAGGCAAGCACGGTGTCGGTGGCTCCCTCAGCGCCGACCAACACAGGCCAGACACCCAGATTGCGGCAGGCTTCCGCCTCAGGTCGCAGACCGTCCGGCGGGTCGGCCTGGGAGACGAACTGACCACCACTCGCCCGCAGCACTACATGGCTGGAGATGAAGGCATGCATCGCAGCCTGCTCACGTCGCATGCCAAGCGGCTCACCGAGCGGGGTCAGATTCTCGAACCGCACGCTCAGACGGGCAGTTTTGGGGGCGACGACCTCCGCCGAAACCTCGACCTCTCCTCTCAGCGCCTGTGACTCCCGCACGATGGCAGCGCCAATCGTGCCGTCGCTCTCGCCCAGAGGTTCCACAGTTCGCTGCGCCGGAAGGTCCACCGGCAGCTTGCGGTTGGCAAGCAGCAGCCCCTGGATTTCCCTGCCGCCCACCTCCACCCGGTGCTCAACGGCCTCCTGCCAGGACGAGTAGGTCTCGCCTGCCACCACTACCGAATCTGCGGGCTGGAGATCGGGGTAGCTATCCGGCTGCAGGTCAGTCACCGGCGAGCCCAGCCGGCCCACTGTGCGCTGGACGAGGCGCAGAAAGCGGATGCTGGTATCGACGGTGCAGCCCGGCTCGAAGCGCAGCAGGCACTGCGCCTGAAGGACACTCGACTCACCTTCATTGGCCTCCGCGTACGAGCGCGGGAAGACTCCGCCAAAGGTCCAGCGGACTTGATTCTTGGTTGACGAGGCGCTGTAGGGATAGAGGATGTAGCCCTCGTAGAGCACCGCCTGGGCGATCGCCTCAACTGGATCGACAGGCGCGCTCAACCCGCCGCCTCCGCCGCTTCGGCCGTCAGCAGCGATTCCAGTGCCTGCTCCCAGGTCACGTGACCGCGGCGGGCCTTGTACAACTCCAACCTTTCGACTACGTCACGCCGCAGCGCGAGCCAGGCGGTGTTTGGGTAGTACATCTCCATCATCGACCGCCAGACGGCGACCGGCAGCTTGTACGACGCCTCCTTGTTCCAGGAGATCATCGCGATTTGCAGGCGGCCCTCCGAGTCGGTGAAAAAGATGGTGCCGCTGAAGAGCAGCAGCAGGGGTACGTCCTCGCCGTCCAGCGCGTGCAAGTACTTGGCGGAAAGCACGTTGAAGTCATAGGTACAGGTGACCGGCAGTTCCACCACGGTGCTCCCGACAAAGCCGTGGATGTTGAGCCCGACGTGCGTCCAGAGTAGGCTTCGCAGGGTCTGCGACCAGCGCTCCGGCTCCGCGAACAGCTCGAAGAGCCGCTCCTTCTCGCCGGCGCCGTAGCGACGGCGCTGGGCCTCGATGCGAACCTGGCAGTTGAGAGCGACCGACTGGATCCGCTCCTCAGTGGAGTTGCTGATGTAGAGCTTGAGACCCAGCGTCGGCGTCGTGCAGTAGGGCACCGGCGCGGCGCCGTCGACGCGGAAATCCAGGTCAGGCATCGCGCGCACTCACTGTCTCCGCCCGCTTGTCGAGGTCGGCAAAGAAGCCTGTGATCATCCGCCAGACTTCGGTGCCCCCGGATAGCCCTCGCCAGCCCATCCGGATCAGCCCGACCAGGCGATAGCACTCATCAATGGAGGCGACATAATGGTCGCGAGCTCCGCCCACGCGGTTCACGAGCAGCGCCTCGACCGACGGCTCCATGCGGCGGAGGACCGGGTTGGCCTCCTCGAGCTCCTCCCAGGCGTCGAAGGTGAGCAGAGAGCGGGTGGGACCGGCCGGGCTCGGGTAGACCGCGGCCACCTGCCCGCTGGGATGCGAATGCTGGAAGAAGGCCATGCTGACGGGAACGCCGAAGCTTGCCCAGATCTCATCCGACATCTCGAAGTCGGGGACGAATCGCACGCCGGTCGGGATCAGCCGATAGTGTTTAGCTTCGCGATCGGCGAAGAGGATCGAGCAGGGCAGGCAACTGCAGACAACCCGTTCAGAGCTGAGTTGGAGCAGATGGCGGTGCTCCTCCGGGATGGGTTCACTGCAGAGGTCGCAGGTCTCGCCCAGCTCCCGCTGACGAGCCATTCCCCGCAGCGTCGCGAAGGCGCCCGGGGAAGGCGGAGGAGTGCCCACTAGCTTCTGGCGGCCCCCGCCAGGCGGACTTCGCCGTCAGTCTGCAGGAGCGGCAGCGGCTCCAGGTGTAGTTCATTACCAACTCCGCGCCCCGCCAGCTTGACATCGAACCGGGCCTGACAACCGGCGCAGGTCAGGATCGCCTCCCGCAGCTCACCGGCCGCCAGCGAGGCGCCGCAGGCTGGGCAACTGTCCCGGTAGGCGAAGGTAGCCTCCCCCCAGCTGCAGAAGAGGACAGCGCTGCCGCCAACGTGGACCAACTTGGTGGAGCCTGACTGGAGGTGTCCGACTCCGGCGACCACCTCCCAGTCGGTGCTGGCGGCCTTCGGGGCAAGCGGCTTGATCTGGCCCAGCGGAATGAATCCCGCCGGCGGTCGTTCGGCGCTGTCGTCGACCACCTCGATGGCTACCACGTCTGGCGCCGCCTCCATGATCTCCCGCTCGACAGCAAACTTGAGAGTGACGGCTGAGGAAGCGCAGCCATGGCACGTGCCCTCCAGCCGGAGCCGCACCACTCCCTCATCGAGGCCCACGAGCTGGACGTTGCCTCCGTGCGAGCCCAGGTAGGGCCGCACCTTGTCGAGGGCCTGGAGGACACGGTCCTCCAAGCCCAGTGGATGGACGCCGTGGAGCAAGAGCAGTCCGCCCACCACCGGGTCGCTGCCC